>JBDTVA010000036.1:0-8461 GCA_040007455.1 Actinomycetota bacterium
GCCGCGCAAGTCGCGAATCCGCTCTCGCGGATCCGCGCCGCGCGAAGACCTCTGAAGGCGGCCGCTTCGCGGCCGCGTCCGCAGCGAGTTCACCCTGAGCCGCTGACGCAGCCCGGGCCGTAGAGCCCGGTGCCGGGCGGCGGCGGTTGCGGCGCTGCGACGCCCAGGAACATCAGGATCACGTTCCGGTTCTCCTCGCTGCCGATCAGGAACGACTCGCCGCCGATCGAGGTCGGCGTCCCGCCGAGCCGGCACCGGAGGGTCGCGCCGGACCGGACCTTGACCCACGCAAGCTGAGCGACCTGCCCTGCCGAGAGGTCGGTCGCGAGCGGCGCGACCAGGTCGTCCGCGAGGAACGGCACCCGCACCAGCGTCGAGAAGCTCGTCACCTCGTCGCCGATCGCCCGCACGACCGCCTGCTGCCGCTCTCCACGCGTCAGGTCGTTCTCAGCGGGGTCGAGCCGGTTCTCGCGGACACGCGAGTAGATGAGCGCGCGTCGGCCGCTCATCGTCTGCTCGCCGGCGGCGAAACGCCACCCGTTCCACCGCTGGCAGCGTTCCTGCGTCGAGAACGGGCAGTCGAAACGATTCGAGAGGATCGGCTCCGGCACGTCGATCGTCACGCCGCCGAGCGCGTCGATCAGCTGCTCGAAGCTCTGGAAGTCGACCACGACGATGTGGTTGACCTGGAGCCCGGTGAAGCTCTTGATCGTCTGCACCGCGAGGTTCGGGCCGCCGAACTGGAACGCGGCGTTGATCTTCGCGAAGCCGTGGCCGGGCACGTCGACGCGCAAGTCGCGCGGGATCGACAAGAACGAGGTGCGTCCTCTACCAGGGTCGGTGCGGACGAGCATGATCGAGTCCGACCGCTGCGCCCCCTCACGTCCCGCTCCGGGTCCGCGGTCGGTTCCCAGGAGCAGCGTGGTCGCGGGATCCGAGATGAGCAGTCCGCTCTGCTCGTCGAGCGCGACCGGCCCGAGGCGCCGGTTCGCGCCGTCGAGCGCGCGCGCCAGCGCGAAGTAGCTCGCGAAGCCCCACACGAGCACGAGGAGCAGAAGCACGACGAGCGTAATCCCGACGCGCCGCGGCCAGCGTCGGCGCCGCGGCGCCGCCGTCCCGGGGGGCGCGGGGGTGACCGGGCGGTCCGGGCGGCCGCCGTCGCGCCGAGGCGTCTGCTCGACGCGCCGCTGCAACGGAACCCTGCCCTTCGTCCGGCCGCCGCGATAGACGCGGTACGGCTTGTCTCCCTGGGCCATCGGGGCGGTTATCGTAGCCGCGCGCTCGTGGAGGCAAACCGCGTCATCGGCGTCGACCTCGGAGGCACCAAGATCGCCGCCGGCCTCGTCGACAGGTCCGGCAAGGTGGAGTCGCTCCGCGAGGTGGCCACGCCGACCTCGTCGGAGGAAGAGGTCGTCGGCGCGATCGGCGACGCGATCGAGGGGCTGATCGGCGACGGCGTCGCCGCGATCGGCGTCGGCGTGCCGTCGACGATCGACCAGGCGTCGGGGACGGCGGTCTCCTCCGTGAACATCCCGCTGACCGACGTCCCGCTTCGCGACCTGATCGGCGAGCGGTTCGTGTTGCCTTGCGGGATCGAGAACGACGCGAACGCCGCCGCCATCGCCGAGTGGCACGCAGGCGCGGGGCGGGGCACGCGCCACATGATCATGCTGACGCTCGGCACCGGCGTGGGCGGCGGTCTGATCCTCGACGGACGTCCCTACCGCGGCGCGCTCGGCGCTGCAGCCGAGCTTGGGCACATCGTGATCGAGCACGACGGGCGTCCGTGCCAGGGAAGCTGCACGGGCAGGGGACACCTGGAGGCCTACGCGACGGGGCTCGCGGCCGCTGCCGACGCGCAAGCGGTGTTCGGCCCGGACGCGGACGCGCACACGCTGCTGGTTCGTGCGCATGAGGGTGACGAGCACGCACTCGACATCCTCCACCGGATGGGCCGGCGGCTCGGCTCCGCGTTCGGCTCGCTCGTGAACATCTTCAACCCGGAGCTGATCGTCGTCGGCGGGGGATGGGGCGAGGCCGCGGGCGAGTTCCTGCTCGCGCCCGCGCGCGAGGTGATGTTGCGCGAGGCGCTGTCACCCGGCCGCGAGCTCGTTCGGGTCGTGCCTGCCACGCTCGGTCCGGATGCGGGCGTCGTCGGCGCGGGGTTCGTCGGGTTCGAGGCGCTCGACGCCGCGTAGTGCTCGCCGTCTGCGCGACCCCGATCGGCAACCTCGACGATGTCACGCTGCGCGTGCTCGACGAGTTGCGCGCGGCCGACGTGGTGCTCTGCGAGGACACCCGCGTGACGCGCGTGCTGCTCGATCGCCACGGCATCAAGGCGAAGCTGCTGAGCTACCACGAGCACAACGAGGCCAGGCGGACCGCCGAGCTCGTGCCGCGCCTCGCCGCAGGTGAGCGCATGGCGCTCGTCACGGACGCCGGACTGCCGGGCGTGAGCGACCCGGGCGCGCGCCTCGTCGCGGCGGCGCTCGACGCAGGCGTTCCGGTGACCGTGCTGCCGGGGCCGTCCGCGGTCGACACCGCACTCGTCGTGTCCGGGCTCGGAGCGGAGCGCTTCCAGTTCATCGGGTTCCTGCCTCGATTCGAGAACGCACTGCGCGAGCTCTGGGCCGAGCTGGCGCGCTGGCCGCACGCGGTCGTCGCGTTCGAATCCGCGCAACGGCTGCCGCGCTCGCTCCGATCGCTCGCGGAGGCGATGCCCGACCGGCACGTCGCGGTGGCGCGCGAGCTGACGAAGTTCTACGAAGAGGTCGCGCGCGGCACGGCGGCCGAGCTCGCCGAGCGCTTCGCCGAGCCGCCGAAGGGCGAGATCGTGCTCGTGCTCGGGCCTGCCGAAACGACGGTTTCACCCGAAGGCGAGGACGAGGCGACGTCCGCCGTGGCCGAGCTCGTCGCGGCCGGACTCCCTCGCCGACGCGCGGCCGAGCTCGTGTCGCGCTTGACGGGCGTGTCGCGCAACACGCTCTACGACCGCTCTCTGTGACAAGACCGTAACGACCTTTCCACATTCGCGTCGTCACCCACGACAACGGCAGAAGCCGCTGCTACGTTCGACGCTCGGTCGTTCACCCCGCCGACAACGAAGGAGGTCCGACGATGCGTCGGCTCGCGGTCGTCTCGAGCACGCTGATCGCGCTGCTGTTTCCGGGCGGCGCGCAGGCGTGGACGTGGCCGATCGACGGCCTGGTGCTGCGACCCTTCGTCTTCGGGTCGGATCCGTATGCGGCCGGGCAGCATCGCGGGATCGACGTGGGCGGCGCGCTCGGCGAATCGGTGCGCGCGCCTGCTGCGGGGACCGTGTCGTTCGCCGGATCCGTTCCTGCGGGCGGTCGCGCACTGACGATCCGCACGGGCGACGGCTACTCCGTGACCCTGCTGCAGCTCGGCTCGATCGCCGTGCAGCGCGGAGACGAGGTCGCCGAGGGAGCGCGCGTCGGCACGGTCGGGGAGAGCTCCGACGCGGTCACGCGCGAGCCGCACGTGCACCTGGGCGTCCGGCGGACCGTCGACGAGGAGGGCTACCTCGACCCGCTGGCGTTCCTGCCCGGGCGCACGAGGGTCGTGCTCCCTGCGCCCGCCCCGGCACCTGTGGCGGCGCCACCTCCTCCGTCGCAGCCGCAGCCCGCGCCGCCCGTGCAGCGCGTCGAGCAGCCCCCGCCTGCAGCCGTTGCTCCGCAACCAGTGGCGCCGGCCGCCGCCGCTGCCCCGACGTGGAGCGAGGAGCCCGCCGTGGCCCCTGTGGAACCGGCCGGCGACGCCGGCGGGCTGGAGGTGGTGTCGTCGACGCGGCAGGCCGCTTCGGGAGGGGTCATCGTTCGTGCGGATCGAGGGCGAGGGCCTGCCCGCGTGGACGAGGCGGCGGGAGGGGAATCGACGCTGCCGGTCGCGAGCCCGGCGCTCGAGCCGCGCCGTGCAAGCGGCGCAAGCCCGGCGACGCGCGTCGTGACCGAACAGGCCACGCCGCGCAGCTCTGCCGACGCGCCTCGGCGACAGCGGGTACTGGCGTCGCCCGTTGCCGACCCCGTCCCGCGCCGGGATCGGACCCACTGGCGCACCGGGGCGCTCCTGCTCGGACTCGCCCTGTTGCTCCTCGCCGGGCTCCGGCTGGTCGCGTACACGGTCACGCGAAAGGCACGACCTATCATTGACCGTGGTGAATCGCTTCTACCTGACCACGCCGATCTACTACGTCAACTCGACCCCGCACATCGGGCACGCCTACACGACGATCGCTGCGGACATTCTCGTGCGCCATCACCGGCAGCGAGGCGAGGACGCGTTCTTCCTGACCGGGACCGACGAGCATGCGTCGAAGGTGTACCGGGTCGCGGAGGAGCGAGGTCTCGACGTGAAGGTGTTCGTCGACCAGATCGTCGAGGAGAACTGGCGACCGTTGGCGGCCCGCGTCGGCGCGGAGCCCGACTTCTTCATTCGGACGACTGACGAGGAGCACAAGCGCTTCGTCCAGGACTTCGTCGAGCGAATCCGCGCGAACGGGCACATCTACGAAGGCACCTACGCAGGCTTGTATTGCGTCGGGCACGAGACGTTCATCTCGGAGGACGAGCTGGTCGACGGAAAGTGCCCCGACCACGGCACGGTCCCGGAGTACATCGAGGAGCAGAACTGGTTCTTTCGGCTCTCGGACTTTCAGCAGCCGCTGCTCGATCTCTACGACGAACGTCCTGACTTCGTCCTCCCGCGGTTCCGTTACAACGAGGCGCGGAGCCTGATCGAGTCCGGCCTCGAGGACTTCAGCCTCAGCCGGCAGGGGCAGCCGTGGGGAGTCCCGATTCCCTGGGATCCCGACCAGGTCACCTGGGTCTGGGTCGATGCCCTCATCAACTACCTCAGCGCGCTGACGTACGCGCGCCCCGGCGAAGACCTGCGCGACCGCTACTGGCCCGAGGTGCGCCACCTGATCGGCAAGGACATCCTGCGGCTCCACTGCGTCCTCTGGCCGGCACTGCTGCTCGCGGCCGGGTACAGCCTGCCGAAGCAGCTGTTCGTCCACGGCTTCCTGCTCCTCGACAATCGGAAGATCTCGAAGACGCTCGGCAACGTGATCGACCCGCTCGACCTGACCGGCGTCTACGGAATCGACCCGGTCCGGTTCTGGGCCGCGCGCGCTGTCTCGTTCGGCCAGGACGGGACGGTCTCGCTCGACTCGCTGCACGAACGCTACGAGAAGGAGCTCGGAAACGATCTCGGCAACCTCTTGTCGCGCACGACGGCGATGCTGGTCAAGTACCGGGACGGGCAAATTCCTGCGGCGGAGAGCCTGCTCGAGCCGGCGATCGTCGACGAGCTGCGCACGGGCGTGGCGGAGAGGCTCGACGTCTTCGACATCACCGGCGCACTCGACACGATCTGGGATCTCGTTCGGCGGCTGAACAAGCTCGTCACCGACACGAAGCCGTGGGAGCTCGCGAAGGACGACGCGAACGCCGCGCAGCTCGACCGCGTGCTCTACACGCTCGCGGACGGTCTACGCGCGACCGCGGTCGCACTCGCGGCCTACCTCCCCGAGACGTCGCCGCGCATCCTCGAGGCCCTCGGTCAGCCCGACGATCTCGCCTGGGAGAACGTCGCCGTCGGGAAGACCGTCCCGACCGGCGGCATCGAGGCGGCGCAGCCTCTCTTCCCGCGCCTCGAGGCTCCCGCGACAGCGGCGTGATCGACACCCATGCGCACCTCGACGCGTGCGCGGATCCGCCCGACGAGCTCGTTCGCCGTGCGCGCGAGGCGGGCGTGGGGAGGATCCTCACGGTCGGTACGACGAACGAGCGCTCCCTCGCCGCGCTCGCGCTCGCGGACGAGTACTCCGAGGTGTTCGCGATCCTCGGAATCCACCCGCACGAGGCGTCGCACGACCACGATCTGGATGAGCTGCGGGACTTGCTCGAGCACCCACGCGCGGTCGCGGTCGGGGAGACCGGCCTCGACTTCTTTCGCGACTACGCCCCGCACGACCGCCAGCGCGCGCTCTTCCGGCAGCACCTCGAGCTTGCTGCCGAGCTGGACAAGCCTGTCGTGATCCACAATCGCGCAGCCGACGAGGCCGTGCTCGAGGAGCTCGCGTCGTTCGACGGGACCGTCGTGCTGCACTGCTTCTCCTACCCGTCGGCGCTGCCGGTTGCGCTCGAGCGGGGTTACTACGTCTCGTTCGCCGGCAACGCGACGTACAAGAACGCGTCGGACCTGCGACTCGCGGCCACGCAGGTCCCACTCGACCGCATCCTCGCCGAGACCGACGCGCCGTACCTCACGCCCGAGCCGCTGCGGGGCCGGCCGAACGAGCCCGCGCACGTCGTGCACACGCTCGAGGCCCTGGCGCGCACGCGAGGCGAGGACGCGGACGAGCTCGCGGCGCAGGTCGACGAGAACGCAAAGCGAGCGTTCGGGCTGCCGTGAGCGTCGCGCCGAAGAAGGAGCTCGGGCAGCACTTCCTCGTCGACGAGAACATCCTCGGCGTGATCGGCCGGCTCGCCGAGCTCGGCGGCGACGACGTCGTGCTCGAGATCGGTCCCGGGCTCGGCGTCCTGACGCGCTACCTCGCCGCGCAGGTCGCGCACGTGCACGCGATCGAGCTCGACCGCTCGCTGGAGCCGAAGCTCCGCGAGGCGATCGCCGAGAGCCCGAACGTCGAGCTTCGCTTCGGCGACGCGCTCCGGCTCGATCTCGCGACGCTCGATCCCGAGCCGACCAAGCTCGTCGCGAATCTTCCGTACAACGTCGCGACCCCGATCGTCGCAGAGAGCCTCGACGGCCTCCCGAGCGTGAGCCACTGGACGGTGATGGTTCAGCGCGAGGTCGCCGACCGCTTCTTCGCGTCGCCGGGGACGAAGGCGTACGGCGCGGTGTCGGTGCTCGTCCAGTTGGCGGCCGAACGCACCGGCTTCCACCCGGTCGCGCGCACCGTCTTCCGGCCTCGGCCGAACGTCGACTCGGCGCTCGTCGCATTTCAGCGCATCGAGCTGCCCGACAACTTCGCGTGGGTCAAGCGGGTCGTCGGTGCTGCGTTCGCGCACCGTCGCAAGACGCTCCCGAACTCGCTCGAGCTGTCCGGGCTCGCAACACGAGCTGAGGCCGCCTCCGCGCTCGGGCGGATCGGCCGCGATCCCGGCGTTCGCGCAGAGGCGCTCGAGCCGCGGGAGTTCGTCGAGCTCACGCGCGCGCTGTGACGCGCGCCTCTGCCACCGCGAAAGTCAACCTCGCGCTCGTCGTCGGACCGGTCCGAGCGGACGGCAAGCACGAGGTCGTGACGGTCATGCAACGGCTCGCGCTGGCCGACCGCGTCGAGTTGACGCCCGGCGACGGTCTGACGGTCGAGGGGTTCGCCGAGGACACGCTCGTCCGGGCAGCGCTGACCGAACTCGCGCTCGAAGCCGGCGTGCGACCACGGTGGCGCGCGCGCATCTCGAAGCGCATCCCCGTCGCGTCCGGGCTCGGCGGCGGCAGCTCCGACGCAGCAACCGCACTCCGGCTCGCGAACGCGACACTCGACGAGCCGCTCCGCGAGGACCGACTACACGAGCTCGCCCGCAGGCTCGGCGCCGACGTGCCCTTCTTTCTCGCGAGCGGCCCGCAGCTCGGCCAGGAGGAAGGAGCAGTGCTGACTCCGCTCGAGCTCCCGCAGGACTACTTCGTCCTGCTCGTGCTGCCCCGCGGCGCGGCGAAGCCCGCGACGGCAGCGGTCTACGACGACTTCGACCGTCGCGACGGCGGCGACGGCTACGAGGCCCGCCGTGCCGCGCTCCTCGAAGCGGTCTCCGCCGTCGTCCGTCCGCGGGACCTCGCCGCGCTCCCCGCGAACGACCTCGCCTCCTCGCCGCTCGCGGACGAGCTGCGCGCGCTCGACGCCTTCCGCGCAGACGTGAGCGGAGCAGGCCCGACGGTGTACGGCCTCTTCCACCACCGGCAGACCGCCGACGCCGCACGGCGACGGCTGCGCTCGCGCGGCCGGACCTGGCTCACGGCACCTGCCTGGTACGGTTGACGCGTGGTGCTGGTCGTCGAGCACGAGTCGAGTCGCGGCGGCCGCTGGCTCCGCCTCAAGCGCACGCGCCTCGCACTCTGGATCGCGGTTCTCGAGGCCGCGCTCGTCCTCTTCGGTGTCGTCCCGCGTTGGCCGGCGTTCGCCGTCGCGCTCGCGCTGCTCGTCTTCTACGTGTTCGTCGGCCGGAACGTCCGCAGCGACACGGTTCGCCACCTCTCGTGGATCGGCGCGGTCTCGCAGCTCCTGATCGTCGCGTTGCCGGCGCTGCTGGCGCTGATCACGTTTGCCGCGGTCGTTGCGGTCGCGATCCTGGCCGCGATCGCCCTGGCCTTCCTCTTCCTGGACCGTCGCTAGACTCGGCACCCCACGATGGGGCGTAGCCAAGCGGTAAGGCAGCGGGTTTTGGTCCCGCGATCCCAGGTTCGAATCCTGGCGCCCCAG
>JBDTVA010000037.1:0-8437 GCA_040007455.1 Actinomycetota bacterium
CATGTTTCCCCCATGAACCCCCTTCTTCTCGGCTCGAAGATTGTGACGGCCCGTGCTCCCGGCCGGGCAAAGCCCGGCCTCCGCGGCAAGTTCGCGCTCCACCTAGACGGTCTGCAGCTTTCGGCGCAGGGCCTCGGGATCGACGAAGTAGACGAAAGCCCGCGTCCCATTGATCTCCACGACCGGGAGCCATTCGCGGTAGGACGTCTCGAGCGCCTCGTCGCCGCCGATGTCCACCTCCTCGAAGCCCTCGCCGAGCTCGGTCCGCAGAACGGCGCGCGCTTTCTCACAGAGGTGGCACCCCTCGGAATGGAAGAGGACAACGCTCGCCACCGCCGAGACCGTACAGAGACGCCGCGGAGGGCGGGCTTTGCCCGTCCGGAGCTCGAGCGCGACAGGTGTCAGAAGCGAAGAAGGAGGGGGCTCATGGGGGAACCACGGGTTCCCCCATGCTCACTAGGGATAGATGCCACGAGTCACCGTGGCTTCTGCAACCCGTTGGACCGCGAGCCCGTAGGAGCCGAGGCGCATGGAGACGCCCTTCGACTCGTGGAGCGCCCACGTCTCGTTGAACGCGCGCGTGACGATGTCGTTCAGCTTCGCGTTCACCTCGTCTTCCCTCCAGAAGTACTCCTGGAGGCCCTGCACCCACTCGAAGTACGAGACGACTACGCCGCCCGCGTTCGCCAGGATGTCCGGGAGGACGAGAACGCCGTTCTGCTCGAGAACGTCGTCTGCCGCAGGGGTGACGGGCCCGTTCGCGCCCTCGACGACGATCCTCGCCTTGATCCGATCGGCGTTGGACGCAGTGATCACCTGCTCGAGCGCGCACGGCGCGAGCACGTCGACGTCGAGGAGCAGCAGGTCGTCGTTCGAGATCGGGTCGGTGCCGGGCAGCCCGCCGACCGAGCCGGTCTCGCGCTTGCGCGCGAACACCGCCTCGACGTCGATCCCGTTCGGATTATGGACGCCGCCGGAAGAGTCGGAGATCGCGACGACGTTCGCGCCGTCCTGCGCGAGGAACCGCGCGAGGTAGCTACCGACGTTGCCGAAGCCCTGAACCGCGGCGGTGGCGCCGTTCAGGTCGAGGTTCTGCTTGCGCGCCGCCCCGCGGAGCACGTAGAGCGCTCCGCGCGCGGTCGCCTCCTCCCGTCCGAGGGAGCCGCCGATCGCGAGCGGCTTGCCGGTGACGACGCCGAGCACCGAGTGGCCCTTGTTCATCGAGTAGGTGTCGAAGATCCACGCCATCACGCGCGAATCGGTGCCTACATCGGGGGCGGGGATGTCCTTCTCCGGCCCGATCTCGTTGATGATCTCGCTCGTGAAGCGGCGCGTCATGCGCTCGAGCTCGCGCGGTGCGAGCGCCTTGGGATTGACGACCACCCCACCCTTCGCGCCGCCGAACGGGATGTTCGCGAGCGCGCACTTCCACGTCATCCACATCGCGAGCGCCTTGACCTCGTCGAGCGTGACGTCGGGGTGGTAGCGGATCCCTCCCTTCGACGGCCCGCGCGCGACGTTGTGCGTCACGCGGTAGCCGGTGAAGACCTTCGTGTTGCCGTCGTTCATCTGCGTCGGGATCGAGACCTCGACCGACTTCTTGCACTGCGAGAGGACGTTGATCAGGTTGTCGTCGATCCCGAACTCGTCGCCGACGCGGCGCAGCTGGGCTTTGGCGATCTCGTACGGGTTCTCGCGAAGGTGCGAGGTCGGCGCCTCTTGGAGGGTCGTCAAGGCAGGACGAGTCTAACCCGGTTCGCGTTTCACCCGGAACCTGACCACGGCGCGGCTCGGGGGGCCTCCGGGCTCGGTGGGCCAGGCCGAGAGCCTGAGGCGATACGGGCCCGGCTCCAGCCGTGCGCCGTCGGGATCCCGGCCCGTGATCCCGATCGCCACGTGGCCCGGAATCAGGTCGCGGAGCCTGGCGAGCAGGCCGACGCGCTCGCCGTTCGCGCGCAGGAGCTCGACGTCCAGGCGGCGGACCGGCCTGATCTCCTCGCCCGCGCCCGTTCGGAGCACCTTCCCGGCGCGAAGCGTCAGCAGCGCCGGGCTCACGTCAGAGGGGACGAACGACGACTGCTCGAGCTGGACTCCCCCGATCAGGTTCGTGCTCGCGGGCCCGAACGTGATCGCCCAGGGGACCCGGAGCGCCGTCGTGCCCTCGCCGCGGAAGACGACCACGCCCTCGGCAGACGCGCGGCCGTTCGGCTCCGACGTCACGAGCGCCTGCACCTGCACGCGACGCGAACGGCCGGGACCGAGCACGAACCGATCCGGACGGACCGAGAAGGAGATCGCTGCCGCGCCCTTCGTGAAGCTCTGGACGTTGGCCCCGAGTGCGAGCCGGCGCGTCGAGACGTTGCGCACGACGACGTGCGTCACCGACTGCCAGCCGACGTCGTCGGCGCGACCGAGCGCGAGTGAGCCGGGGCTCGTCGTGAACTCCGACGCCGCGGCCGCGCCGAGGTCGAGCAGACCCGAGCCCTGCGCCGCAAGCGAGCTGCCGGGGAGTGGGCGCGCCGTGTTCGCGAGCAGGCTGCGAAGGGCACGCGCATCCAACGACGGACGCGCGTGCGCCAGCAGCGCGGCTGCGCCGCCCACGACCGCAGCCGCGGCGCTCGACCCGTTGACGGTGCCGAAGCGCGACGTGCCGTCGGAGTTCGCGCCGGGCTCGGAGGTCGCGATCCCGACACCCTGCGCGACGACGTCGGGCTTCACGCGACCGTCGAACGCGAGCCCGCCCGAGGAGAACGTCGAGACGCGCCGCAGGCTCGCGTTCGAGTGGACGCGCATCGACCCGATCGACAGCACGGCCTTCGCGCCGCGCTGCATCGAAGCGATCGCGCGAAGCGCGGCCGCGCGGGAGATCCCGATGACGGGGACCGGCACGTCCTCGTCAAGGCCGAGCGAGCCGCTCGGCGTCGGCCCGTCGCCGTACAGGACGATCGCGCCGGCACCTGCGCGCGCGGCGTTCACGACGGCAGCCTGCGGCGACTCGCCGGCGGGGATCAGCGCGGCGCGGCCTGCCACCTTGCTGAATCCCTTGTCGTCGAAGAACGCCTCGATGTCCGCGGCCGAACGCCTGGGTGCCGGAAGCCCTTCGAGCGGCGCGGCGACCTGGAGGCTGAGCTGCTTGCCCGGAGGCACGACCCCGCCGAGCGGGATGCGCCCCTCGAACGCGAGCTCGAGGCCCGCCCGGAGCGTGACGCGCACGTCCCGGGAGCGCCGCCGGAGGTCGACGGCGCCGACGGTGAGCGCCGCGGGCGCGCCGCCGGGTCCCGCGACGCTCCCGTAGTCGCGCAGCGCCGCGCTCGAGGAGCCGAGCCCGTCGTTCCCGACGGGCGCGATCACGAGCGTGTCGAGTCGGAGCGCACCCGAGACCGCCTTCGCAAGCGGGCCGTCCGCGAACGCCGAGTACGGCTCCGCGACACCCACGACCGCGATGCGCGCGGCGTCGTGCGCGACTCCGTCGCCGTTGGGATCGACGGCGCGCTCGAGGCCGGCGAGGATCTGGTCGGTGCGCGCGTACACGGCGTAGCGGCCGGAGGCTGCTCGCTGCCACCCGGCGACGCGGATCGGAAGCACCCAGGCGCCGGTCGCGATGCCCGAGAGGTCGGCGGGGCCGCTCGCCCCAACGACGATCCCGGCGAGCTCGGTGCCGTGGCGCTCGAGCTCGGCCTCGTTATCGGGGTGCGGCGCGGCGAGTGCAAGGTCGCTCCCGCCGACGATGTCGACGCCGTCCTTGATCCTTCCGCGCAGGTACGGCTGAGCACGGTCGACTCCGGTGTCGAGCAACGCGACGGTGACGCCTCTCCCGTCGAAGCCGGGGAGCGCAACGTCGAGTCGGTGCCCGCTGCCCGGCTGGAAGTCACGCTCGCGGAGGAGCGACGACGAGACGGACGCGGGGAAGGCAGACCGAACCGGGTAGACGCCCTGCACCTCCGGCAGCCGCTCCAGGATCGCGATCGCGCGCGGGTCGAGCGCGGCGGAGAACCCGGCGAGCACGCGCTCGAAGGTGTAGTCCGGCGTGACCGGGAGCCCTTGCACGCCGAGCTTGGACAGCACGAGTTGCTCGGCGGCCCTGGCCTGCGCCGTCCAGCGGCGCTGGTCGGCGTCGGCGGCCCGACCACCGGCTGCGAACACGCGCTCGGCGAGCGACGGCGTGCGCAGGACGACGATCATCCGCTGTCCGATCGCGATCCGCGGGCGGGGTGCGCCCGCAAGGCCCGCCCAGGAGACCTGCGTGCCCTCGTCCGTCGTTCGCGCTTCGAGGCGTCCACCGGCAGCGACGAGAACGACCGTCAGTGCGAGAGCGACGAACGCGAGCGACCAGATGTGGTCAGGCCGCGGAGGCGTAGGCATCCAGGCCAAGGTATCGCGGATACGGCAGGGGCTCGACGTACCGGGCCGCGGAGGCGATCATCGCGGCGTTGTCGGTGCAGAGCGGGAGCGGCGCTGCGCGGGCCCAGGGCAGCGACGCGCGGAGCTCGGAGTTGGCCGCGACGCCCCCGACGACCCCGACGCGCTCCACGCCCAGGAGCTGGGCCGCTGCGTCCGTCCGCTCGACGAGCGCTCGGACGAGCGCGCGCTGGTAGCTCGCTGCGAGGTCAGCCCGGCGCCGCTCGAGCTCTCCGGGCTCGAGCTTCTTCACCGCGTAGAGAAGCGAGGTCTTGACACCCGAGAAGGAAAAGTCGAGGCCGGGAAGCTTGGCGACGGGGAACGAGAACGCTTCCGGGTCGCCGTCGCGCGCGAGACGATCGAGCTCCGCGCCGCCCGGGTAGCCGAGCCCGAGCAACCGGGCACCTTTGTCGAAGGCCTCCCCCGCGGCGTCGTCGAGCGTCCGTCCGGCGACCGCGAACGAGCCGCGCGCCCGGACGTCGAGCAGCATCGTGTGCCCGCCGCTGGCGAGCAGGCAGAGGAACGGCGGGTCGAGCGAGTCGGGTTCGAGGTACAGCGAGGCGACGTGACCGTCGAGGTGGTCGACCGGCGCGAGCGGCAGGCGGCGCGACCACGCCAGCGCCTTCGCAGCGGAGACGCCGACGAGGAGCGCGCCGATGAGGCCCGGGCCACGCGTCACGGCGACGAGGTCGACGTCGTCGAGCGTCGCGCCCGCGTCGGAGAGCGCCTGACGAACGACGGGCATTACGAGCTCGAGGTGACGCCGAGACGCGATCTCGGGCACGACGCCCCCGAACTGCGCGTGCAGGTCGGCCTGCGACGCGATCACGTTCGCGCGGATCTCGCCGTCGTGGGTGACGAGCGCGGCGGCCGTCTCGTCGCACGAGGTCTCGAGCGCGAGAATCACGCGACCGGCTGAGGCTGGGGATCGCGCCACATGATCAGCGCGTCTTCGCGGTTGTCCGTGTAGTAGCCACGGCGAATCCCGCGGGGCTGGAAGCCGAGGCGCTGGTAGAGATTGATCGCTGCCTGGTTCGAGACGCGCACTTCGAGCGTGTAGCCGCGCCTGCCGTCTCCCACGGTGAGCTCGAAGAGGCGCTCGAGCATCGCGATCGCGACGCCCGCGCGCCGACGGGCCGGGTCGACCGCGATGTTCATCACGTGCCAGGCGTCCACGTACCGCGAGACGATCAGGTAGCCGACGAGAGCCTCTTCGTCGCCGTCGAGTGCGCCGAGGCAGACGGACGACGCCTTCGAGAGCTCGCCTGCGAACATCGAGCGAGACCACGGGGTCGCGTACGACTCGCGCTCGATGCGCTCGATCTCAGCCAGGTCCTTGAGCTGGAGGCGGCGGATCGTCACGGCACGCTCGGCTTCGCATCGGGAGCACGCAGGTAGATCGGCTCGACCTCGTCGGCCGGGCCGAAGCGTTCGGCCAACTGCGCGTGGAAGCGCGCATGCGGGACGTGCACCGGGTCCGCGTCCGGCGGGATCTCCGCGCCGTGCTCCTCGAACGTCACCCGGTAGCGAACGGCGCCGTCGCCAATGCACACGCGACCGCGCACGTCGACGTCCTCCGGCCTGAGCACGCGCGGCTCGCCGTCGAGGACGAACACTTCTGCGCGACGGGCGTCGATTACCGCGAGCGCCTCGGGCGAGCCGGCGGCGAGGGCGGCGAGCGTCGACGCCGCGGCGAGCGGCACGTCGAGCGAGAACGAGAGTGCCCGCGCTGTCGCCAGCCCCATCCTGAGCCCGGTGAAGCTGCCGGGCCCGGTGCCGACGACGATGCCTTCGAGCTGCGTCGGCCGGACTCCCCCGCGCCGGAAGAGCGCATCGACGTCCTCGAGCACGGTGGCTGCGCGCGAGGCGAGCTCGCCGAGCACCTCACCGTCCCAGACGAGGGCGCTCGTCGCCGTCCGGGTCGCCGTATCGAAGGCGAGCGTCAGCATCAGCTCATGCCCTCGAGCAGCTCCGGTTCCGCCGACTCGAGCTCGATCAGGCGATGCGCCTCGTCGACGTGCAGGAGTCGAACGCGCACTCGCGGAGCCGGGAGCGCGTCCTCCCCGGCCTCAGGCCACTCGACGAACGCGATCGTTCCCTCGAAGTACGGCTCGAGATCGCCCCACTCCGCCGCGGAGACGCCGGCGAAGCGATAGAGGTCGAGGTGCGAGACGCCGTCGTAGCGGTGCCCGACCGTGAACGTCGGGCTCGTGACCGGCTGCGTGACGCCGAGCGCGCGGCAGGCACCCCGGACGAACGTCGTCTTCCCCGCGCCGAGCTCACCCGAGACGGTCACCACGTCGCCCGGAAGCAGGACGTGCGCGAGCCGTCCGGCGACGGCCTCCGTCTCCTCGGGCGAGGCGCTCTCGATCTGCACCGCGCCCTAGTTTTAGAACAGACCGAGCTGGACCGTGGGCTCGGGCGCGGGCGCGAGCTGGAGGGCCGGCCTCGGTGCGTCCTCGGCACCGAGGAGCTGCGGGATGCGGGCGAAGTCCTCCTCGAGCACCTCCAGCATCCTCGGGGTGTAGAGCGCGGCCGCCGGGTGGTAGAGCGGGTAGAGCTGAACGCGGTTCCCGCCGAGGGTCGTCCACTGCTCCTGCCCGTGGACGCGCGTGATCCCGAGCGGCTTGCCCGTCAGCAGCTTCGTGGCGAAGTTGCCGAGCGTCGCGACGAGTTGGGGCTGGATCAGCTCGATCTGCCGGAAGAGGTGCGACTCGCAGGCCTCGATCTCGTCGGGCTGCGGTTCCCGGGCGGGCGACACTTGATCACGTTGGCGATGTAGACATCGGAGCGCTCGAGCCCGATCCCCGCGAGCAGCTTCTCGAGGAGCTTCCCCGCCTGGCCGACGAAGGGGACTCCCTGCTGGTCCTCGTGGAAACCAGGGGCCTCGCCGACGAACATCAGCTCGGCGTCGGGATTGCCCGAACCGAACACGACCTGGGTCCGGCCCTCGGCGAGCCGGCAACGGGTGCAGGCGGAGACGGCCTGCTCGAACGAGGCCAGCTGCTGGATCCGCTCTGCGGGTTCAGCAACCGGGACGGAGATCGCCATGGGTCCGAGTGTACGCCCCCGCTCGGATGCGCTCAGTGGCGCGCGACATCGACGTCGGCAACGTCACGAGAGCCAGAACGACCTGCGGCGGCGGGTGGGCAAACCGCCGAGCTTGCGATGGCGCGCCGACCAGCCGCGACCGTGCGAGCCGGGACGCGGCTCTCCCATCCCCCGGCGCCGCCCGAGCATCAGCTTAGGCGGCGCGAGCTCGCCCGGACGGATGCCCCAGTACCGTCTCCACGCGACCGACAACCTGCCCATCTCTCACCTCCGAACCGTGTCGGCACCTAGTCCACCGCGCCGCGGCCTCCCACGGCATCGGCGAATGTGCCGACCGTCGGACGGAGAAGTACGGACGTCCCGCACTCTGTAGTTCTCCGCTTCCGGATCCGAGCCCGGCCCGATGCGCGCGCGGCGAGCCAGCCCGACCATCGCCGGTGATGCTTACTCTCGCGAACGCGTTCAGAGCCACGAGCCTTGTCGCCGCCGCGATCGTCGCATTGCTCGCCGCGACACCGCCAGCCGGCGGAACCGGCGGAGTCGTCACCGTCAAGATCTTCGCGCCCCGCGGCAGTGTCGGCACCCGCTGCGACCGCGTGTATCCGCTGACGCGATCGGTGCGCCCGCCCGCCGTGCTGACCGGTGCGATTCGCACCCTCCTCGCCGGTCCGACGATGGCGGAGCGCCGGCGAGGATACGGAGGGTGGTTCTCGGCACGAACCGCGGGAGCGTTCCGGAGCGCGCGCGTCGCGGACGGCGTTGCCTACGTGGACTTTGCGGACTTCCGGCGCGTGATTCCGAACGCCTCGAGCTCGTGCGGGAGTACGCTCCTCCTCGCGCAGCTGAACAGGACGGCGACGCAGTTCCCGACCGTCCGCCGAGCCGTCTACTCCTTCAGCGGCAGCCGACGGGCGTTCTACGAGTGGCTCCAGTTGTCACCGCCTCGCGCCGCAACGTCCTGAGCCGGCTCGCCCCCTGACACCTCCGA
>JBDTVA010000038.1:0-8284 GCA_040007455.1 Actinomycetota bacterium
CATCGCGGTGGTCGCCGGCTTCCAGACGACCGTGTTGCCCATCAGCGCGGTGCTGCCGGGAAGGTTGCCCGCGATCGCCGTGAAGTTGAAGGGCGTGACCGCGAAGACGAAGCCCTCGAGCGGCCGGTACTCCATGCGGTTCCAGACGCCGGGCGACGAGACGGGCTGCTCCGCGTAGATGCGGAGCATGAACTCGACGTTCCAGCGCCAGAAGTCGATCAGCTCCGCGGCGGCGTCGATCTCGGCCTGGTGCGCGGTCTTGGACTGGCCGAGCATCGTCGCGGCGACGAGCGTGTCGCGCCACGGTCCGGCGAGCAGGTCGGCGGCCCGGAGGAACACCGCGGCGCGCTCCTCCCACGGCGTCCGGTGCCAGTCCTCCCACGCCTCACCCGCGGCGGAGATCGCGCGCTCGACCTCGGCTGCGCCCCCCTGGTGTACGTCCGCGAGGACGAGCTCCTTGTCATGCGGGGCGATCGCCTGCTTCGTCGTTCCGGTAGTGACGTCCTCGCCTCCGATCACCAGGGGAATCTCCAGCCGGTCCTTCCGCATCTGCTCCAGGCGCAGCCGCACGCTCGCGCGCTCCGGCGAGCCCGGCGCGTAGTCCTTCACCGGCTCGTTCTGCGGGGCAGGGGGTCGGAACAGCCCGGGGGCGCTCATCGGGCACGATTCTAGTGGTGCGCTACGCGGGCTACGTGGTGGAAGGCTGGGGCGTCGGCGAGCTCGTGCTCGACGGGGACACGCTCGTCCACAGCGAGGCGCCGAAACCGTCGGACGCTGCGCCCCCCGGTTCGCACTGGCTCGGCGAGCGTCTGCGCGCCTATTTCGTCGAGGGCTCGCAGGACGACTTCCTCGACGTCGAGCTCGACCTCGGCGGCTCGACGCCGTTCCAACTTGCCGTCTGCACCGCGTTGCGGGAGCTGCCGTACGGCGAGACGGTCACGTACGGCGAGCTTGCGGCACTCGCGGGTCACCCGAACGCACAGCGTGCCGTCGGCACGTTCTGCGCCGCGAACCGGTTCGCGATCGTCGTGCCATGTCATCGCGTCGTCGCAGCCGGCGGCATCGGGTCGTACGGATCGCTCGGCGTCGCGTACAAGCGGCGGCTACTGGACCTCGAGAATGCCGCTTTCTGAAGACCTCCGCAACGAGCTCGCGGCGATTACGCCGACCAGCGACTGCGATCGCCTCGCGGAGCTGTCGGGTCTCGCGCACTCCGCAGGAAGCGTGCACCTGCTCGGGCGCGGCGAGGTCTCGGTGCATCTCGACCTCGCGAGCAATGCGGTCGCGCGCCGCGCGTTCGGGATCCTTCGCGCGTTTGGCGTGCAGGCCGAGATCCGCACGTACCGCCGCCGCGCGTTCGACCGCTCGACGCGCTACCAGGTGCACGTCCCGGGAACGCCGCGCGCGCAGGCGGTGCTGACGGAGGCAGGCATTCTCGGCCAGGGCCTCCGGCCGGCCGAGCGGCCGCCGCGCCGGGTCGTCGGACGGGCCTGCTGCCGCGCCGCGTATCTGCGGGGGGCGCTGATCGGTGGCGGCTCGCTCAGCGGTCCGCGCACGCCTCACCTCGAGATCCGCACAGCGTCGCTCGAGGGCGCAGAGTTCCTCGCGTCGCTCGCACCGCTCGCGGTCCTCGACCGTGGCCGGCACGCCATCGCGTACGCGAAGGGCGGCGAGACGATCGCGGACGTGCTCGCCGAGGCAGGAGCGAGCGACCTGGTGCTCGCGCTCGACGAGCACGCGGTTGTGGCCGCGACGCGCTCCCGCGCGAACCGGCAGGCGAACGCCGACCACGCGAACCTCGTCCGCTCGAGCCGTGCCGCCCACGAACAGGTGCTCGCGGTCCGGGCACTCGTCGCCGCGGGACGGCTCGACCGGCTGCGGCCCGAGCTCCAGGAAATCGCAGGGCTGCGCCTGGAGCACCCGTCGCTGTCGCTCCGCGAGCTCGCGCTCAAGTGTCGGCCGCCGACCACGAAAGCCGCTGCCCACAGGCGGCTCAGGACGCTCCAGCGGCTCGCCGAGACTGTTCTCTGAGGAGGCAATGGCCACCGGGTTGCCTGGCCGTCGCGAACCGTCCATACTTGGATTCCGGCGGGTCTGCGCTCGTCCGGCGTCGAATTCAGACCCCGTTCGGCGCCAAGGTTCTGAGCGTGGTGAAGTCGGAGGGGAAGGTCGTCCTCGGAGCTTCCCCTCCGGCCCGCCGCTTCGCGGCGGGCCGTCGGATTGTTACCGGGCGCGCCGGCAAAGCCGGCACGCCCTCATTAGGTCGGCATCACAAAACGATGCCGACGCGGCATGCCGGCTGAGCCGGGATGCCGCGTCGGGTCGGGATCGCAAACGCGGGTCAGCGACCGAGCATCAGGCGGGTGAGCTCGGTGCGCGAGCGCACGTCGAGCTTCCTGTACACGTTGACCAGGTGGTAGTCGATGGTTTTCGGGCTGACGAAGAGGGCGGCCGCAGCCTCGCGGTTCGTCAGTCCGCGCACGACGAGCGACACGACCTCGATCTCGTGCGCGGTCAGCTGCGTCTCGATCGCTCCGCCCAGGCGCGTTCCGCGACCGAGCTCGCGCCGGGCGCGCGTCGCCCACGGCGCGGCGCCGAGGCGCTCGAAGGTCGCGAGCGCGGCGAGGAGGTATCCGTTCGCATCGGCGCGACGGCGGGCGCGTCGGAGTCGCTCCCCGTAGCAGAGCTCGGTGCGCGCGCGTTCGAACGGGGTCGGCGTCTTCGAGTGAAGCTCGAGCGCCTCGTGAAACGCGCCGTCGAAGTCGCGCCCGCCCGCGCCGAGACCCCGGCACCGCGCGGCCACCGCCCTCGTCCACGTCGTCGCGCCGGCGCCTCGCGTACTGTCCTCGAACCACGCGAAGACGTCGGACCAGTCGTCGTTCCGGCCCGCGCGTGCGAGGGCCTCCAGCAGGTCGGGAACCCACTGCACGACCATGGGCTCGGCCCTGTCGTCGAAGGCGGCGCGAAGTGGCCCGAGTTCGCGGATAGCCTCCTCGGGATCGTCGAGCCCGAGCGCGAGGAGTCCGCGCGCGGAGACTGCGTACGCGACATGGGTCCGGTTCCCATCCGCGAGGTCGAGCGCCTCCGCCACGCGGCGGCGGCAGTCGGCTTCACGCCCCGACACGGCGTCGAGGCGCGCGAGCGTCGTCAAGCACGACGCCCTCTGCAGTTCCCCGCCGACCGCCTCGGCGATGCGAAGGGCCTCCGCTGACCGAGCACGGGCGGCCGGCCACTTGCCCGTCCGGTAGTCCAGAGCCGCGTGCGTGTCCAGTGCGTTCGCGAGCACGACTTGGTTGTGCTCGTCACGCGCGCAGGTGATCGCCCGCTCCAGCAGGCGTCTGGCATCGTCGTAGTGCTCGCGCCAGAGCGAGAGGACAGCTGATCGAGACAAGGTGAACATGCTTCCCGCGTCCCGGTCCAACGACGCAAGGGCGGCGGTCGCGACGGCGTCACCTTCCTCTGCTCGACCGGCAACGACGAGCGTCATGGCTAGCGCGAGCGCGACGTTTGGTGCGCCTGGACCGAGCGAGTGCGCTCGCCGGGCGGCATCGAGTGCGCGGTCCGCGTCGATGGTCACGGCGATCCAGGCCGCCTCCCCGAGCATCTCGGCGGCAAGCGCCGGCTGGTCGTTCTCGATCAAGAGCGCCTCCGTGAGGAGGTGCTCATGCGTCGTCATCGGATCGGCTGGGCCGACCCGCTGCGCCCACTCGAGGAGCGCTCGGGCGCGAGTCTCGGGATGGGCCGCTGGCGCATTGACCATCCCCCGAGTCTATGGTCGGCCCACCCGTTTGACTAGGAGTCTTCCTAGTGTGGGGGCGGCTCCGTCTCGTTACGTTGCGTCGATGGCTTTGCTGACGCGCTGGGTCGCAGTCGGTTCGACACTTGTCGCTGTCGCAGCCTCGGGACAGGTCTCGAACGGCTCCGCGACGATCGACGCCTCGGTCGGTCCGTACACCGGCATTGCCACGGGGCTCGTCGACCAGTACACCCATCGCGAGTCGAGCGGTCTCGTTCTGGACTCGAAGGACGTCTACCGGGCGCGGTTTACCTATTCGTTTCGGATCGTCGACGGAAAGGTCACCGGTCGCGGAACCGGCGCTTACCAATCCCTGTCCTGGTCCCTCGCCGGGACGTACAACGGCGGGACGATCGGCTGCAACGTCCCGGTGAATGGAACGCCGTTCGGAGTCGACGTCTCCGGCGTCGCGCGTGGTGCCACGGCCGAGCTTCGCTTCACTCTCGTCAGCGCGCGGGAGACGAACGCCGACTACGACTGCGGTAGCGGCTACAAGGGGTACGCCACCGACAGCACCTACCTTGCCGATTCGCTCGAGATCGTCCAGGCCGCGGCGCCGAAGGGCGTCATCACCATCGACCGGACGCGACCGTCGATCCCGGCGCTCCGGAAGGTCGTCGAGACGACCGAGCCGGGCGTGCGCCGCGTGAAGCTCTTCGAGTGGTCGATCTCGATCCGCGCGCCGGCGACCGGCGCAGCGCCTGGCAACGGTTCAGCCGGGAGCGGTGGTCCCGCGCAGGCCGGCGGTGCGTGCACGATCACCGGGACCGCCGGTGCCGACGTCCTCGAAGGCACGCCGGGCCGCGACGTGATCTGCGGCCTGGGAGGAGACGACGTCCTTCGCGGCGGCAGAGGGAACGACGCCCTTCGCGGGGGTGGCGGCAACGACGCGGCGTTCGGGGGCGCCGGCAACGACGTCGTCGACGGCGGGGCCGGAGCCGACAAGCTCTTTGGGGAGAGCGGCAGCGACCTCCTGCTCGCGCGCGACGGCGTCGCGGACTCGGTCGACGGCGGTCCTCAACGCGACCGAGGTCGGGTCGACGTTCCTCTGGACAAGGTCCGACGAGTCGAGCTCCGTGGGTGAACACGCGGGGCGGCGCTGCGTCGCCTTCTGCGCCACGACCATGATCGCCCTGGCCTTCGGTCTTGCAGGCGCTCGTGGCGGCGTCGACGCGACGGGACCGCGCACTCCCGCGACCGCCACGGCCACCGGGGAGTTGGCGCAGCTCACCGGCCCTCCGGGCTGCCTGATGCACCCGGGCCCTGCCGTCACCGGCGTCTGTACCGGGGTGCCGCTCGTCCGCAGCTTGTCGGACGTCGTCGTCAGCCCGGACGGCAAGCATCTCTACGCAACCGGCTTTCGGGACGGCTCCGTCCTTGCGTTCCGCCGTGACGCCGCTACAGGGCAGCTCTTTCCGCTGGCCGGGCGCGCCGCGTGCACGGTGAACCTCGTCGAGCACCCCGACTTCTACTTCTGCACGGGCGCGGTTCAACTGAGAGGACCGGAGTCGCTCGCGATCAGCCCCGATGGCTCGAACGTCTACGTCGCGTCGACCGGGGCCGACGCGGTACTCGTGTTCGACCGGAACGCGGAGACAGGCGCCCTCCGCCAGAAGAGTGGCACGGCCGGCTGTGTGAAGAAAGAACCATCGGGACCGTGCGGCGTCGGCCGGGGAATCAACGAACCGGTTGGCGTGGAGGTGACTCCCGGCGTCGGTCGTACCGTCTACGTCGCATCGCGAAAGAGCAACGCCGTGGCCGTGTTCGGGCGGAAGTTCACAGGCGACAGAGGCGGGCTGGCCACACTCGGGTGCTGGAGCGCCACGGGATCAGGCGGCGGCTGCCAGAACGGTCGCGGTCTCCACGAGGCAAACGCCGTCACGATCGCGGTCGGAGAGACGCGCGTGTTCGTGAGTGCCGCGAAGGACGGGGTGACGTTCTTCCGGCGCCACTACCAGACGGGCGCGCTCACGGCGCCGGCGGGGAGGGACGCGTGCATCAACGCGTCCGGGGCGACCTGCATCGGCGCGCGCGTGATGAAGGCGCCGCGGGCCGTTCTCGCGACCCGCGACGCGCGCAACCTGTACGTAGGCACCGACGAGGGGATCGCCGTCTTCACGTCGGGGAGCGCGTCCAATGCGCCGGTTCCGCTGGGCGGTCTCGACGGGTGCGTCGGGCTCGGCATCAACTGCAACGTTGGGGCGCCCGCCCACGCCCTTGCAGAGAGCGCGGACGGCAAGACGCTGTACGCGGCTTCGAACCGAAACGGCGGCGGCAGCAGGAACGGGCGAGGAGTGCTGTTCGCGTACGCGCGCAACGCGACGAACGGCGGCCTCACCCGCCTCGCAGGGCCGGGTGGATGCTTCAGAGCGGAGATCGACCCGGTGCCTGCCTACGACCCGTGTGGGATCATTCGCTGGCCTCCGTTCTCTGCGACGTACATCACCTCGGTGGCGGTCAGCCCCGACGGCCGCAACGTGTACGCGTCAGCCGGCTACGGGCTGCTCGTCTTCCGACGCTCGTAGCGACCTGCGGGCCGCCTGTCGGCGGCTCGTTAGACTCGCCCCGCAAACGTCGACGGGGAGGGGCATGGCCGTCAAGGTGGGGATCAACGGGTTCGGGCGGATTGGGCGGAACTTCTTCCGCGCGAAGCTCGAGAAGGGGGCCGACATCGACGTCGTCGCGATCAACGACCTCGCCGACGCCGGGACGATGGCGCACCTGCTCGCGTTCGACTCCGTGCTCGGTCGGCTCGAGGGTGGGGCCAGCGCAGGCGACGGGACGATCACAGCTGCCGGCGAGGAGTTCAAAGTCTTCTCCGAGCGGGACCCGAAGAACCTCCCCTGGGGCGACCTCGGCGTGGACGTCGTGCTCGAGTCCACGGGCTTCTTCACCAAGCGCGACCAGGCGCAACTCCACCTCGACGCGGGCGCGCCGAAGGTCGTCATCTCCGCACCTGCCACCGACCCGGACGTGACGATCGCGCTCGGCGTCAACGACGACGCCTACGACCGCGACGCGCACCGGATCATCTCGAACGCGTCGTGCACGACGAACTGCCTCGCACCGCTCGCCAAGGTGCTCAACGACGCCTTCACGATCGAGCAGGGCTTCATGACGACGATCCACGCGTACACAAACGACCAGCGCATCCTCGACCTGCCGCACGAGGATCTCCGCCGAGCCCGGGCGGCTGCGATCAACCTCATCCCGACCTCGACCGGCGCGGCGCGCGCGATCGGGCTCGTGATTCCGGAGCTAAAGGGGAAAGTCGACGGCATGGCGATTCGTGCGCCGATCCCGACCGGATCGATCGTCGACTTCGTCGTGCGCGTCGGCCGCGAGACGAGCATCGACGAGGTGAACGAGGCGTACCGGGCGGCCGCGGCCACCGATGCGCTCGAAGGGATCCTCCAGTACTCGGACGACCCGCTCGTCTCGACCGACATCCAGAACTCGCCGTTCTCGTGCATCTTCGACAGTGGCTTGACGATGGTGTCGGGCAACGTCGTGAAGGTCTTCGGCTGGTACGACAACGAGTGGGGCTACTCGTGCCGGCTCGTCGACCTGATCACGCGCCTCTAGTGCGAAGACCACGTTCGGTGCGCGACGCCGACGTCGGCGGCAAGCACGTCCTCGTCCGTTCCGACCTGAACGTCCCGCTCGAGGACGGGCGCGTCGCCGACGACACGCGGATCCAGGCTTCTCTGCCGACCCTGCGGCTGCTGCTCGAACGAGAGGCGGCCGAGGTGCGGGTGTGCTCGCACCTAGGCCGGCCGAAATCGGAGGAGGACCGCAAGAAGTACTCGATGGAGCCCGTCCGCGCGCGGCTCCGCGAGCTGCTCCCCGACGACAGGGTGGTCGTCCTCGAGAACACCCGCTTCGACCCGCGCGAGACCGCGAACGACCCCTCGTTCGCGCGGGAGCTCGCCGAAGGCTGCGACCTCTTCGTCAACGACGCGTTCGGGTCGGCTCACCGCGCCCACGCCTCGACGGTGGGCGTCGCGCAGCTGCTCCCCGCGTACGCCGGGCTCCTGCTCGAGCAGGAGCTCGAGATGCTGGGCCGGCTGCTCGGGGAGGTCGAGCGGCCGTTCATCCTGATCTCCGGCGGCGCGAAGGTCGAGGACAAGCTCGGGGTGCTGAGGAACCTCGGTGGTCGCGCCGACGAGGTGTTGATCGGTGGGAAGATGGCGGAAGAGTTGCGTGAGTCGAGCCCACTCGAGTTCGAGGTCGTCCTGCCCAAGGACGTCGTCGCCGCGTCGGCGTTCGAGCCCGACGCGGAGACGAAGGTCGTCCCGTACGACGAGCTGCCTGAAGGCTGGCTCGGGCTCGACGTCGGGCCCGAGACGCAGCGCGACTTCGCCGAGCGGATCCGCGGAGCGAAGACGGTCTTCTGGAACGGTCCGATGGGCGTGTTCGAGTGGCCGCGCTTCGCAGCGGGCACGCGCGCGGTCGCGGAGGCGGTCGGCGAGGTCGACGGCTACACCG
>JBDTVA010000039.1:0-8272 GCA_040007455.1 Actinomycetota bacterium
ATCGAGCTCGACGACGACGAGCTGAAGCTCGTCCGCAGCGCGCTTCACTCCTACCTCGACGACTTCGGCCACGACGAGGCCGACATCCTGCGACAGCTGAAGAACCTGCTCGAGAAGCTGCCGTACCACGAGCGCTTCTTCGAGCAGTGATCGTCCGCTTCGTGCTCTGGAACCTCGCGGACTCCATGACCACGATCGAAGAGTTGCGGCGCTACCTCCGCGACGAGTCGGTGGACGCGTGGGAGGAGGTCGACGGCCTGCGGTTCAAGGCGTGGATCTCCGACGCCGCGACGGATCGCTGGGGGGCGGTCTACTTCTGGGAGTCCGCAGAGGCGGCGGAGCAGGAGCTGCCTTCCCGCGCCCGGGAGCTGATCGGGAAGGACCCGGACGTGATCGAGGTCGACGACCTCGAGGCGACGATCGAGGGGCGCTTCGAGGAGGAGAACCTCTCGCGGCTCGGCCTCGCGTTCGAGTAGCTCAGAGGACCAGCGTCTCCGGGAAGACCGCCTCTCCCTCGAATCGCTCCAGGCGGTACGGGGACAGGTCGAACGGGGGCTCGTCCCCGAGCAGCTCGGCCGCAGCCGCCATTCCCACCGCCGGGCTCTGCATGAAGCCGTGGCCGGAGAAGCCGCACGCGGCGTAGACGCCGTCGGCGACCCAGCCGATGATCGGATGCGCGTCGGGCGTCATGTCGTAGAGACCGGCCCACGCGTCGTCGATCGTCGTGCGCGCGGCCGGCGGATAGCGGTGCGCGAGCCGCTCGAGGCGGTCGCCGAACACCGACTCGTCCACGAGCTCGTCGAATCCCCAGCGCGCCTCCGAGTCGGTCATCGCGAGCACGAGCCGGTCGCCGCGGCGCCGGAAGTGGAACCCCGTCTCCGCCTCGACGACCATCGGCAGGTCGGCGGGGAGGTCGAGCGCACCGGTCAGGAGGAGCTGGCGGCAGAGCGGCCGCACGGGCAGCTCGACCCCACGCGCAGCGGCGACGTCCGCGGAGCGCGGACCGCACGCGACCACGAGCGTGTCGCCCTCTAACCCCAACGCGTTGGTGTGCTCGCGCAGGTCCACGCCGAGCTCGACCGACCGCCGCACGAGCTCGCGGGTGACCGCCGCCGGGTCGGCGCAGCCATCGTTCCAGCACGCGATCGCACCCAGCACGTCGTCGACGCGCAGCCCGCCGACGCTTTCCGCGTCCACACGCTCCGCAGGGACGCCGAGGGACACCTGCAGCTCCCGCCGTTCCTCGAGCGCGGCGAGCCCCGCCTCGGTCGTCGCGACGAAGACGTAGCCGACCTGGTCGAAGAACGGCGAGCCGAGCTCCTCGAAGAAGCGGATCGACTCCTGCGCGAGGCGCACCTCCGCCGCGGTCGAGAACTGCTGTCGCACGCCGCCCATCGCCTTCGCAGTCGACCCGGACGCAACTTCCGCGACGTCGGCGAGGACGACGTCGCGCGCACCGCGGCGCGCAAGGTGGTACGCGATGGACGCGCCGATCGCGCCCGCGCCGGCTATGACGACTCGAGCCACCGGTCGAGCTCCGTCCGCTCGTCGTCGGTCAGGCCGCGGAGCGGCGCGCGCACGTCCTCCCGGATCGGGACGCCGCGGCGCGCGGCGATCCGCTTGAGCGCTGCATGCCGCGGAAACCGCTCGACGCCAGCGCGGAGCTCGCCGAGCCCCGCGGCCTCCTCGCCGTCGAGGTCGCGGACGGCGGCCGCCACCCGCTCGGGAAACGCAGACGCGAGCGCGGACACGGCGCCGACCGCCGACGCGCGCATGCCCTGCGCGATCAGCGCCTCCGGACCGACGAAGACGTCGAGACCCTCGACCAGGTACGGCGCGAAGGCCTCCCAGGGCGCGTCCGAGACCTTGAGGCCGACGAGGTTCGGCGCGAGCTCGCGGAGGCGCGCGAGCACCTCGAGCGGAACCGCGTACCCGCTCGCGCGCGCGAACTCGTAGACGTAGAACGGCGTCGGAGCGCAGGCCTGCGCGGCCGCGGCGAAGTGGGTGAGCAGCGCCGCGTCGTCGAGCGGGAAGTAGGGCGGCGCGATCACCGCGACTCCGTCGACCCCCGCCGCCGCGGCGTGCTCCGCGAGCTCGACCGTCCCCGCGGTCGACTGGGCGCCGCAGTGCGCGATCACCTTCAGGCCACCGGCCAGGAAGAGCTCCGTCACGCGCTTGCGCTCCTCCGGCGAGAGGAGGATCCCCTCGCCGGTCGTTCCGAGCGCGAGCACGCCGTCCAGGCCACGCAGAAAGTCGCAGTAAGGCCCGAAAGCGTCCTCGTCGAGCCTCGCTCCGCCGTCGCGGAGCGGCGTCAGCGCGGCGGCGATTGCACCCCTCAGCACGCGCGCAATCTACGCTTCGCGGCCGTGACCGCACTCCGCATCGAGCGCGACGGCCCCGTGCTGCGCGTGACGCTCGCCCGGCCGGCCAGCCGGAACGCCTTCGACGCCGCGCTGATCGCCGAGCTCCGCGAAGCGTTCTCCGATGTCGGAGACGCGCGTGCCGTCGTGCTCGCGGGCGAGGGCAAGAGCTTCTGCGCCGGAGCGGATGTCGAGTGGATGCGCTCGTCCGCGGAGCTGAGCTACGAGGAGAACGTCCAGGACGCGCGCCGGCTTCGGCTGATGCTCGAGACGATCGACGAGTGCCCGGCGCCGGTCGTCGTCCGTGTCCACGGCCACGCGCTCGGCGGCGGCGCGGGCCTCGTCGCGTGCGCGGACATCGCCGTGGCGGCCGAGGGAACCCAGTTCGCCTTCTCGGAGGTGAAGCTCGGGATCGTCCCGTCGGTCATCTCGCAGTACGCGCTCGCGAAGATCGGGCCGAGCGCGGCACGGCGCTACTTCGTCACCGGCGAGACCTTCGACGCCGAGACGGCACTTCGCATCGGTCTCGTGCACGAGGTCGCCGCCGATCCGGACCCGGTGATCGAGCGGCTCGTGGGCGAGCTCCTCACCGCCGGCCCGGAGGCGGCACGCCACGCGAAGCGGTTGGTGCTCGACCGGCCCGACGGGCTCGCGACCGAGCGTCGCATCGCCGAGCGCCGGACGAGCGAGGAGGGCCAGGAAGGCCTCCGCGCGTTCTTGGACAAGCGCAAGCCGAGCTGGTAGCACGTGCGCAGGCTCCTCCTGCTCGTCGGCGCGATCGTCTTCGTCGACACGATGTTCTTCGCCGCGCTGACGCCGCTGCTGCCGCAGTACGCGGACGAGCTCGGGCTGTCGAAGGCGGGTGCGGGTCTGCTCGCTGCGTCGTACGCAGTCGGCGCGCTCGTCGGAGGGATCCCGGGCGGGATCTCTGCGGCGCGCTTCGGTGTGCGCCCGACCGTCCTCGTGGGCCTGACGGGGATGGCGGTCACGACCGCCACCTTCGGGTTCGCCGACTCGATCTGGCTGCTCGACACCGCACGCTTCCTGCAAGGGGTCGCGAGCTCGTTCTCCTGGACGGCGTCGCTCGCGTGGCTGGTCGCCGCCGCGGCGCCCGAGCGCCGAGGGGAGACCATCGGCGCCGCGATGGGCGCGGCGATCGTCGGCGCGCTCTTCGGGCCGGTGCTCGGTGGGGTCGCGTCGGTGACCGGCACGGGCCCCGCGTTCGCGAGCGTGGCGGTCTTCGCAACCGTCCTCGGCGTTGCGGCCTGGCGGACTCCCGCGTACACGCCGGAACACCCGCAGCCGTTCAGCCGGCTCGTCGGCGCGCTCCGCGACCGGGGCGTCGTCGCCTCGATCTGGTTCGTGCTCGTCCCCGCGCTCCTCTTCGGCGCACTGAACGTCCTCGGCCCGCTGCGCCTCGACGTGCTCGGGTTGAGCGCGCTCGCGATCGGGGCGACGTGGCTCATCGCCGCGAGCTTCGAGGCCGCGCTCTCGCCGCTGATCGGGCGGTTCTCCGACCGTCGTGGACGCCTCGCCCCGCTTCGTGTGGGTCTGATCGCCTCAGCCGTTGCGACGGCCGTCCTTCCCTGGCTCGACCGGGGCTGGCTGCTCGCAGCAGGGATCGTCCTCGCGGCGTGTGCGTTCGGAAGCTTCTGGACGCCGTCGATGTCGATGCTCGCCGACCGCGCCGAGGCGATCGGGCTCGACTACGCGTACGGGTTCGCGCTGATCAACCTCGCGTGGGCCCCGGGCGCCGCGGCGGGGTCCGCGCTCGGCGGCGCGGCGGCGCGCGCTACGTCCGACGCTGCCGTCTACCTGACGCTTTCCGCGCTCTGTCTCTTCACCCTCGTGACGCTCACCCCGCGCCTGCGAGCGAGTCCCGCGTGATTCGCAAGCTCCTCGTGGCGAACCGCGGCGAGATCGCGCTTCGCGTCTTTCGCGCCTGCCGCGAGCTCGGCATAGACACGGTCGCCGTGGCGCCGCCGGACGACAGCGGCGCGCTGCACGCCCGTTCCGCGGACGAGACGGTCGAGATCGCCTCGTATCTCGCGTCCGACGAGCACATCCGTGCGGCGAAGCAGTCGGACGCCGACGCGATCCACCCCGGCTACGGCTTTCTCGCGGAGAACGCCGACTTCGCGCGCGCCGTCGAGGCGGCGGGGCTCGTCTGGATCGGGCCGACGCCCGAGGCTCTCGAGATCGCCGGCGACAAGCTCCGCTCGAAGCAGGTCGCACGCGAAGCGGGCGTCCCCGTCGTCGAGTCGGGCGAGCCCGCGGAGCTCGGCTTCCCGCTGATCCTGAAGGCGGCAGCAGGCGGCGGCGGTCGCGGGATGCGCGTCGTGCGGAGCGCTCACGAGCTCGAGGAGGCCCGCGCGGCGGCAAGCCGCGAGGCGAACGCGGCGTTCGGCGACGGGTCGGTCTTCGCGGAGCGGTACGTCGAGCGACCACGGCACATCGAGATCCAGCTGCTCGGCGACGTCCACGGGACGGTCGTCTCGCTGGGCGAGCGCGAGTGCTCGATCCAGCGCCGCCACCAGAAGGTGCTCGAGGAAGCGCCGTCGCCCGCGCTGGACCCGGCGCTCCGCGTGCAGATCGGCGAGGCGGCGGTCGCGTTCGCACAGGCGATCGGCTACCGCGGCGCGGGGACGGCCGAGTTCATGCTCGCCGGACGCGACTTCTGGTTCCTCGAGCTGAACGGACGGATCCAGGTCGAGCATCCCGTGACCGAGCTCGTCACCGGCGTCGACCTCGTCAAACAGCAGCTGCGCATCGCGCAGGGCGAGCCTCTGGACGTGGGCAACAGCCTGCTGCTCGGCCATGCAGTCGAGGTGCGGCTCTACGCCGAAGACCCGCGGACGTTCCTCCCGCAGGGCGGAACGCTCGAGCGCCTGCGCCTGCCGGCGGGCATCCGCGTCGGCGCGGGCGTCGAGGAAGGCGACGAGATCGCGCTCTCGTACGACCCGATGATCGCGAAGCTGATCGCGCACGGCGAGACGCGCGGAGAGGCGCTCGCGAAGCTCCGCGAGGCGCTCGCGGAGACGGAGGTCGAAGGCGTCGTCACGAACCTCCCCTTCCTGCGCTGGCTGGTCACGCACCCGAACGTGCGCGCGGGGCACACGACGACGGCGTTCCTCGTCGAGAACCCGCCACTCTCGGAGCCACCGCCCCGCCCTGCCGAGGCGGCCTGGCGCGGCGGCTGGCGGCTCAACCTCGCACCTCCCGAGCCTCAGGCGCCGCCGGACGTCGACACCGCCGCGCAGGAGCACGCCGCCCCGAGCGCCGAGCAGAGCGCGCTGACCGCGCCTATGCCCGGCACGGTGATCCGGGTCGCCGTCGCGCCCGGCGACACCGTCGCCCCACGGCAGACGCTGCTCGTGCTCGAGGCGATGAAGATGGAGACGCCGGTCGTGTCGCCCTACCAGGCGACCGTCCGCGCCGTGCACGTCAAAGAGGGCGACCGCGTCGCCGGCGGCGCCCTCCTGGTCGAGCTCGAGGAGTAGGAGGGTTTGGCGGAACAGGGCTCGTCGCTGGGGTGCGCTGGGTGGTGCGAGGCAAGGACGCAGGGAGCGTTCGTATCCGATGGATACGGGCGCGACTGAGGACGCCGCATCGCGCCGCCCAGTGCGGCCCGGCGACTCAGCGCCTGTTTGGCCAAGCCCTCCTAGGTCAGGCGGTTTCGACGGCCGGCGCTCGCTCGCTGCGAAGCACGAGCGCGACGACGATCGCGAGGACCGCAGCCATGAAGACCAACGTGAACACGTCGTCCCCGGTCGGCTTCAGCGTCATGTCGGCAACGACGAGCGCGATCACCGTGTAGTCGATTCGCTGGCGCGCGAACATGGAGCCGATTGCACGCGCAGCACCCGTCGTCATCCCCTCGCGGGCCAGGTCGGCGGCGATGCGCTCGGACTCAGGCTTGATCATGAGCAACCCCGTCAAGAATGTCACCGCGAAGCCGGCGAGACCCAGCAGCACCCACAGTTGGTCGAACGCCCACGGGCCCTCGCTCACGAGCAGGATCCCCGCGACGAGGACGACGAGCGAGACGGGGATGAAGACGCGCGTCGCGAGCCACTCGGACTGGCCGAAGAGCGACCTCAGCCCCGCGGTGTCGCCCGAGCGCTCGAAGCGGTTGCCGAGCACGAGCAGGGCGAAGCCCGTCCCGAACCAGGTCGCGACACCGAGCAGGTGCACGAACAGCAAGACCCCGTAGTACGACAACTAGAAGAGCTTCTGCAGCTTCATCGCGGCGCCCATGTCACCCTTGATCTTGAGCTTGCCGCTCATGTAGGCCGAGGTCGGGTTCAGGTCGCCCGAGGCGATCTGCTCGAACGTCTCGGCGGAGCTCGTGATCGTGACGTCGGCGTCGCCGCCGCCCTCGGTCACCGAGACGGTGCCGTCGCTGACGTCGACCTTCCACTGCCCCTCGCCCTCGATGTCGAAGACGTACGAGTTGCTCATGCCGGCCGTCTTGGACGAGTCGACACGGGATTCCAGGCCCTCGAAGAACTCTCGTGTGTTCATGGGCGCGGAGCCTACTACGCGGCTGCGGGCAGGTAGCGGCGGATCAGGGCGTGGGAGAGATCCCACTGCGCCTCGACGATCGCCAGCCGGTTCTGCTCGAGCGCCCGCGCCTCGGCGAGGTCCAGCCGGAGGTCCTGACGCTCACGCGTCAACGCTTCCAGCCGCAGAAGGAGCGCTTCGACGCTCGGCTCGCGGGTCGCAGACCGCATCAGGGTCGGTATCGGCATCGTGACGGGGTGGGTAAAGGACGGTGAAACCCGCACCGGCAGCCTAGAAAGGGCGTCGGATAGCATCCCGAGCCGCGTGGACCTCGATCTGACCCAAGAGCACGAGCTCGTCCGCTCCACGGTTCGCGAGTTCGCGGAGCAGCGCGTCGCGCCGGTCGCCGAGGAGCTCGACCGGGAGGGCCGCTTCCCGTACGAGCTCGTCGCGGAGCTCGCCGAGCTCGGGCTCATGGGAATGACGATCCCCGAGGAGTACGGGGGCGCCGGCGCCGACACCGTCTCGTACGCGATCGTGGTCGAGGAGCTGACCCGGATCGACTCGTCGGTCGCGATCACCGTCGCGGCGCACCACTCGCTCGGGACGCTTCCGATCTACTACTACGGCACCGAGGAGCAGAAGCGCGAGTGGCTCCCCGAGCTCGCTTCCGGGCAGAAGCTCGCGGCGTTCGGGCTGACCGAGGCGGGCGCCGGCTCCGACGCAGGCAACACGCGCACGACCGCCGAGTTCCGCGACGGCCAGTGGGTGATCAACGGGTCGAAGATGTTCATCACGAACGCGGGCACGGACATCACCGCGTGCGTGACGATCACCGCGAGCACCGGCGACGGCGAGATCTCCAACTTCGTCGTCCCGAACGGGACCCCCGGCTACGAGATCGGGGCGCCGATGAAGAAGCTCGGGTGGCGCGCGTCGGACACGCGCGAACTCTTGTTCAAGGACGTCTCCGTGCCCGAAGGGAACCTGCTCGGACCGCGCGGGGAGGGCTTCAAGCAGTTCCTCGAGATCCTCGACGCCGGCCGCATCTCGGTCGCGTCGATGGGCGTCGGTCTCGCGCAGGGCGCATACGACCTCGCGTACGCCTACGCGAAGGAGCGCGAGCAGTTCGGCAAGCCGATCGCGAAGTTCCAGGCGGTCCAGTTCGCGCTCGCCGACATGGCGACGGAGATCGAGGCGGGCCGGGCGCTCGTCTACAAGGCGGCGTGGTTGAAGGACCAGGGGCGCCCGTTTGCGCGCGAGGCCGCGATGGCGAAGCTCTACACCGGCCTGCTCTCGAACCGGGCGGCGAACGCGGCGCTGCAGATCCACGGCGGCTACGGGTTCATGGAGGAGTCCCCGATCTCGCGACTCTTCCGCGACCAGAAGATCCTGGAGATCGGCGAGGG
>JBDTVA010000040.1:0-8253 GCA_040007455.1 Actinomycetota bacterium
AGCCGCTTCACCGCGGCGCCGATCAGGTGCACCGAGTTCGGCGGCGAGGTCGTGACGACGACGTCGATCCCCTCCGAGCGCACGACCTTGACCGCGGCGGGAATCGCAGTCGCGTTCCACGTCACGTTCTCATCGGGGACGAGCACGCGGCGGTACGTGAGCAGCGCCATCTTCGCGGCGCGCTCGAGCGCACCCGCGCCGTGCAGCTCCTCCGCAGGCCTCCGCCCTTTGGGCCCGACGTAACGCGCACGGTGCACCCACGCCTGCGTCGGCGAGACCAGCTCGTCGTCGCGGTGGATCCACTTCGGGTCGTCAGGCGCGAGCACGTGCGTCTCGATCCCGAGCGCCGGTAGGTGCGTCGCGAACTTCAGCGGCCGCTGCACGCCCGCGCCGCCCGCGGGCGGCCAGTACATCGTCACCAGAAGAACCTTCACCGGGAGCCGCGGAGCGAGCGCACCGCGTGCACGACCGCAGGCTTGGGGTCCCGCCACGACCACGTCGCCTCGACAAAAGGGGGACGAGGCACGACGGGCCGCTCACCGGGCATCAGCAGGATCGCCCACTTGCGGCGGCCACCGTTCATCCGCACCGCCTCGACCGGCTCGCCCGTCAGGTCGCGGTAGGCGATCAGCGGCAGGTCGACGCCGCTCGCGCGCGCAAGCGAGTGCCACTGCCAGAGGCGCGGGTTCACCTCCATCAGCTTGAACCTCCCGTCGCGCGGGTCGCGCTTGAACTCGACCTGCGAGAGGCCGTTGCAGCCGAGCGCGCGCAGCAGGTGGAGCCCGGCGTCGACCACCTCGTCGACCCAGACCGCCTCGGCGAGCCGCGCCGTGCCGATCCCCGGCGGCGTCTGGATCAGCTTGCGACCGCAGAAGAGGCCGAGTGGCTCGAGCGACTCGCTCAGGTACGCGCCGAGCGTGTAGAGCTCGTCGTCCCCGCCCGGGATCAGGTCCTGCACCATCGGCTCCCACGGCTCCGTCTGCCGATAGGCCTCCTCGACCTCGGCCGCGGTGTGGCAGATCACGGCCTGCTTGCCGTATTGCTGGCGGAACCCGACCGGCTCCGACGGCTTCAGGAGGACGGGGTAGCCGATCTCCTCCGCGGCGGCGACGGCTTCCGCCGCACTCTCGGGATAGCGCGTGTCCGGCGTGTGGAGCGCCGCGTCGAGCTGCACGCGCTTCTTCTGCAGGCGCTCGAGGTCGCGTGGGAACGGGCAGAGGAGCTCGAGCGAGTCGCGGTGGCGGGCGATCGCGCGCAGGCCTTCGTCGTGGGTCGCGAAGACGACGCCGGGGCCGAGGTCGCGGAGGGCCTCGACAAACCCGTCCTCGTCGGCCAGCGGGCTCGGGGCCACGACCTTCGTCGCGTAGCGCGAGCGGAACCCGAGCGCGCTCTGCTTGTGGTCGACCGCGAAGACGCGGATGCCGGCCCGTCGAAGCGACCGGATAGCGGAGAGGCCGTTGACGAAGCCCACGTCGACGACGATCGCCGGAGGCCGCACGTTCAAGAGCATAGAGGCGCCCGCCGATACCCCTTCCGTGGGTGTTTTCGCCTCTTCCCTCCACGAGCGCCGCCGGCCGGGACGCCCCTGGTCCGACCGAGCACGGGCGCTCCGGGTCGCCGTCTTCACGACGTCCTTCCCCTCGGGCGACCACGACCCCTCCGGTCGCTTCGTGGCCGACGCGGTCGAGCGCCTCCAGGCGCAAGGTGTGGCCGTCCAGGTCGTCCACCCGTCGTTGGCCGGCGAGGGCGGCGTCGTCGCGAAGCTGCGGCGCCGCCCGTGGCTCATCCCGGTCTTCCTCGCGCGCTCGGTGCTCGCGCTGCGCCGGGCAGACTGCGAGCTCGTTCACGCGCACTGGCTCCTCTCCGGCCTCGTCGCCGCCCTGTCCGGCAAGCCCTTCGTCCTGACCCTCCACGGCTCCGGCTCCGCGGGGCGCTACAGCGACCTCGAGCTCGCCGAGCGGAGCCCCCGGCTCGTCGGCGCGATCCTTCGCCGGGCGCGGCTCGTGATCGCCGTCTCCGAGCCCCTGGCCGCCGCCGCCCGCCGCTGTGGTGCCCGCGAGGTTCGGGTGATCCCGAACGGGGTCGCGTTGCCCGCCCAGACGTCCGGAGAGGCCGAGCCCGCCGAGATCCTGTTCGCGGGCCGCCTGAGCCCGGAGAAGGGCGTCCAGGAGCTTGTGGAGGCCTGCCGTGGGCTCAACCTCGTCGTCGCCGGGGACGGGCCTCTGCGAGACCTGGTGCCCGAGGCGCTCGGCTTCCTGTCCGCGGCCGAGCTGGCCGACCGCTACCGCCGCGCGGCCGTCGTCGTCTGCCCCTCGCGGAGCGAAGGCTTCGGCATCGTCTGCGCCGAGGCGATGGCCCATGGCAAGCCCGTCGTCGCGACCGCGGTCGGCGGACTGCAGGAGCTCGTCCAGCACGCCCGAACCGGCTTCCTCGTGGAGCCCGGCAACCCCGCAGCCTTGCGCGTCGCGATCAAGCTCCTGCTCGCCGACCCGGAGCTCCGGCGCCGGCTCGGGGAGAACGCCCGCGCCGACGTCGCGGAGCGCTTCGCCTGGCCGGCGGTCACTGAGGCCACGGTCGAGGCGTACCGCGCCGCGCTCGGGGTCGAGGCGCCCGAGCCCGCTCCGCTCGAGGCGGCTGCGTGATCGCTCTCCGCAAGGCGCCGTCGAGCTACGACGAGCGCTTCATGGAGACGATGGCGAACGAGTACCTCGAGCGGACGCCGTGGACCGAGCTGCGCCTCGAGGCGGTGCGCGACCTCGTCGACCCGCAGCCCGACGACCGGATCCTCGACCTCGGCTGCGCCGCCGGCGCGATCACGCACTACCTCTCGACGTTCGGCGCCGAGTCCGTCGGGATCGATTTCGAGCCGCTCGCGATCGCCAAGGCCCGCGAGCTTTTTCCCGAGTGCACCTTCGAGGTCGCCGACGCGACGGACCTCCCGTTCGCAGACGCGAGCTTCGACAAGGCCGTCGCCGCCGACTTCGTCGAGCACATCCGCGACGACGTCTTCCTCGCGATGTGCACGGAGCTGCGCCGCGTGCTCGTTCCAGGCGGAACGTTCGCGTTGTACGCGCCGAACCCGCGCCACCTGATCGAACGGATGAAGGAGCGCGACTTCGTGCTCGCGCAGAACCCGACGCACATCGGCCTGCGCGACGCCGACCACATGACGCGCGTGCTCGAGCAGGGCGGCTTCCGCGTCCTGCGAAGCGAATGGCGGCCGAGCTTCTTCCGGGGCCTCCGCGCGGTCGAGAAGGTCGCCGGCCCGCGGCTCGACCTCTTCCGCTACCGCCTCTGCGTGCTCGCGCAGAGCGTGTAGCGACCGTCCGAGAGCACCTTCGGAGCGCACGTGATCCTCACGCGCTTGCGGTCGAGCACGACCCAGTCGTAGCGGTCGAGCAGCTCGCCGGTCCGCACGTAGTGGTTCCACTCCTCGACCCGCTCGTACGGACGGTTCGCCTTCGTGTCCCCGACGTGCGTCGGCGCCGACACCGTGACGTAGACCGGCGCGTACGCGGCGATCCAGTACGAGGTTTCCGGGTCCGAGAGCACGACGTCGCCGGGCTCCACGTTCGCTTTCAATGCGGCCACGAGTTGGGGGGTCAGCTCCTGGGGCGGCTGCGGACGCTCCCAGCCCGAGGTGGCGGCCATCGGGACGACGAAGAGGACGCAGGCCGCGGCCGGCAGCCAGTCCGCCCGCTCGAGCGTCGGCAGCCTCGAGCGCAGCAGAAGGCCGACCACGATCGCACCGAGTGAGCCGCCGAGCGCGATCCAGACCGGCAGCGTCGGGCCGCCTTCCTCGAGGCGGTAGCCGAAGTCGCCCGGCCAGGCGACCTCCAGCGTGACTCCCACGCCGAGGGCGAGCGGCAGCACCGCCCAGGAGAGCACTCGCGAGAGCACGGCGGCTCCCCCCGCCAGCGCGAACGCGAGCGGCAGGAAGCCGGCGAGGCGCCTCGCCTGCGAGAGCGACACCGCGTCGACCAGGCGCGGGAACAGCACGTCCGAGAGCAGCACCGCGAGCACGACCAGCGTGCCGCCGAGGACGAGCGCGGCCCAGCGCCTCCGCACCGCGAAGAACGCGAGCGGCACGAGACAGAGCGCGGCGAGCGGGACGGGGCCTGCCCGCGTGAGCACCTCGGGGTTCAGGTGGAAGCTGCTCTCCGACTCCACGACGAACTGACCCGGGTAGCGATCGAACCCGTGCCGTTTCGACTGCACCTGCTCGCCGGACGGCGTGAACGACGCCGTGTCCTGGACGACGGGGAAGAGCCACGCGAGGAACACCGCGGCGCCGACGGCGAACGCCGCACCCGCGAGGAGGAGCGTGCGGAGCTCCGACGGCTCGATCACAGCGCGGACGACGGCGAAGCCGACCAGCACGAGCAGCAGGAAGAGCGCGTACGTCGGGTGCACGACGGCGAGCACGAGCCCCCCGGCCGCGACGAGCGCGAGCCGCGCGCGCGTCGGCTCGTGCAGGTACGTGAAGACGAGCGCGAGCGCCGCGGGCACGAGCAGCATCCGTCCACCGGCCGTCGCAGGCAGCGCGAGCAGCCTGAGCGCGCCTCCGGAGCCCGACGCGAGCGCCGTGACGCCGACCGTCCCCGCGAGGGTCGCGACGCCGAGCCAGCGAGAGCGGAACACCGCAGCCCCCGCCTCGTAGACGACGAGGAACGAGAGCGGCGCGAGCACTGCCGCCTCGTGCACGACGACCTTTGCCGGGTCGACGCCGGCGAGCTTCGCGACGAGCGCGAGGAACGCGTGCCAGAGCGGGAACGCGTAACCGGGATGCAGCCCACCGTCCACGAACTCGCCGACGCCCTCGAGCGACAACTCGTCGAACGCGAGGAGCTTCCGCACCCGCGCGAGGTGGAAGAGCGCGTCGCCGGACGGGTCGGGCAGGACCTGCCACAGCAGCACCCCGACGAGCACTCCGACACCCAGCACCGCGAGCCAGGTCCCGTCGGGCGCAAGTAACAGTCTGTTACTTGCTCGCCTGAGCGCGACGGCGATCGCCGTTAGCCCCGCCGCGAGCAGCAGCCAGAGGGCGAGCGTGAGCGACGAGCCCGTCGCGAACACGACGAGCAGCGCGCCGAAGATCAGCGTCAGGCTCGTCACCAGCGCACCGGAAGCCGAACGCGCGAGCAGCGCACCCGGCAGGAGCAGCAGGAGCGTCGCCCCCGCGAGGCGCAGGTAGAGCTCGATCACGGCCGCAGCAGGCCGCGCGCCGCCTGCCGGTAGCTCCGTCCGCGCTTGCCGCGGAAGAGCAGTCCTCGCAACCCGAGCGCGACGACGAGCAGGACGCGCGTCAGCGCTGCCGAGCCGGCGCCCTCGTGCTTACGCACGAAGCGCACGTGGCTTCGCACCTGCGTCGTGAACATCCGTCCCCAGTCGCGCTTCGTCGCGTCGCCCCCGACGTGCACGACCTCTGCACCGGGGAAGAACACGACCTGCCAGCCCGCCTCGCGCATGCGGTACTGCCAGTCCGACTCCTCGTTGAACATGAAGAACGACTCGTCGACCCCGCCGACCTGTTCGACCGCGCGCCGTCGCACGAGCATGGCCGCGCCGCTCAGCCATTCGGCCTCGCGTGCCGTCGCGTGGTCCCAGTTCGCGGCGTAGAAGGCGTTGAAGAGCTGGGAGCGCGGCGCGAGCTTGCGTAAGAAGAAGAACTCGGTCGCGAGCCGCCACGGCGTCGGGAACCCGCGCGCCGAGCGCTGCAGCGTCCCGTCGGTGTTCAGCAGTCGCGGCCCGACGAGCGCGGCCCGCGGTTGCTCGTTCGCGAACTCGACGAGCCGCGCGAGCCCGTCGCCGAGAACCCAGGCGTCGGCGTTCAGCAGGAAGACCCAGGGCTCCGTCGACTCCGTCACGCCGCGGTTCCACCCCGCGCCGACGCCGTCGTTCGCCTGCTCCACGACGTGCACGTTCTCGAAGCGCCGCGCGACCTCGAGCGTCCGATCCGTCGAGCCGTGGTCCACGACGACCGTCGGGTACCCGCGCACGCTCTCGAGGCACCGCTCGAGCCACGGCATCGCGTTGTACGTCACGACGACGACGGCAACGTCACCCACGGCGCAGGTTCTCCCAGCCGAGGATGAAGAGACCCGGGAGCGAGAGCACGATCGTGACGAGGAAGAAGAGGAACCCCGCCGCGAAGGCCTGATCCGACGGGACCCCGAGGTTCCCGAGGAAGCTGACGAAGAAGGCCTCGCGCACCGCGAACCCGTTCAGCGTGAACGGCACCAGCAGAACGAGGAAGAAGAGCGGTCCCATCACGTAGTAGACGCGGACGGAGAGGTCGATCCCGACCGCCTCCGCCGCCGCCCAGATCGCGAGCACGCGCACCGCCTGGACCGCGAGCGTCAGCGCGAAGACGCCGACGAGCAGGCGCGGCGTCGTCCGGTAGGAGTGGATCGCCTCGTAGACGGCACGCACCGGACGGTCGAGGCGCAACGGTCGCAGGAGCGGCGCAAGCCGCGCGAGCAGCGGCCGCAGCGAGCTCGAGAAGAGCACGAACGCGAGCACGACGGTCGCGACGACGAAGGCCGCCTCGATCCAGAGGTACGCGCCCACGTCGTAGTGGCCGACCGCGAGCGCGAGACCGACCGCCCCGAGAGCGAGCGTCGCAGCACCGCCGAGAGCGCGCTCGAGCAGCACGGAGCCGGCGACCGGGCCGCCGTGCCCCGGGTGCCGCCGCGAGGTCTCGAAGATCCGCATCGCGTCTCCCCCGATCGAGGTCGGGAGGATCTGCCCCGCCGCGTACGAGACGAGATACGCGCGGACGAGCCACGGCAGCCGGTCGTGGATCCCGTGCGCGCCGAGCAGCCACTGCCAGCGCCACGCCATCGGCAGAACCGTGACGAGCATGATCCCGGCCGACAGGAAGAACCAGCCGAGGCTCGCGTCGGCGATCGTCGAGAGCGCCTCGCCGACGTCGACCTTCCACAGGATGTACGCGACGGCGAGACCGGTGACGAGGAGCGTCCCGAGGACGCGCGCGGCTCTCGTCATCCAGTCAAGCGCTCGTGCACGCGCTGCAACGCCGCGATCGCGTCCTCGACGTCCGCGTCGGAGTGCGCGGGCGAGAGCGGTAGCGACAGGACCTCCGAGCCGGCGCGCTCCGCGACCGGGAGCGACACATTCGGCCACTGCTCGCGGTACCAGGTCAGCCGGTGCACGGGCAGGAAGTGGATCGACGTGCCGATGTTCTCTTCGGCGAGCGCGCTCTGGTACTCGTCGCGCGTCGCGCCGGCGCCCTCGGGATCGATGCGCACGACGTAGAGGTGCAGCGCGTGCACGTCGCGCGGGTCACGTGCGAGCGGCGTGATGCCGTCGAGCTCGGCGACCGCTGCGTCGTAGAGCGCGACGTGACGCTCTCGGATCGCGCGGTGCACGTCGACCTTCCCGAGCTGCACGAGCGCGATCGACGCGAGCACGTCACTCAGATTCGCCTTGTAGCCAGGCACTCCGATGTCGTAGAGCGTCCCGTGCCCCCTGCGCATCAGCCGCCGGTCGCCGATCGCCTCGGCGACGTCGTCGCGGTCGGTCGTGACGATGCCGCCCTCGCCCGCGGCGATGTTCTTCGTCGCGTAGAGGGAGAAACAGGTCGCGTCGACGATCGAGCCGACCTTGCGACCCCGGTACACGGACTCCGCGGCATGCGCCGCGTCCTCGACGATCGGCAGGCCGAGCTCGAGCAGCGGATCGAGGTCGACGGGCTGCCCTGCGAGGTCGACCGGCATGATCGCCTTCGTCCGCGGCGTCACGGCCTCCTTCACCAGGTTCGAGTCGATGTTGAGATCATCCTCGCGAACGTCGACGAAGACGGGCGTCGCGCCGGCGTGCACGATCACGTTCGCCGTGGCCGGCCATGTGATCGGCGTCGTGATCACCTCGTCGCCCGGCCCGACCCCGAGCGCGAGCAGCGCGAGGTGCAGCGCCGCCGTCCCCGACGAGAGCGCAACGGCGTGCTTCGCTCCGACGTACTCGGCGAAGCGCTCCTCGAGCTCCGCCGTCCGCGGTCCCGTCGTCAGCCAGCCCGAGCGGAGTGTGTCCGCGACGGCCTCGATCTCCTCCTCCCCGATCGCGGGAGGCTGGAACGAGAGGAAGGTTTGTCGCCTACGCGAGAGCTTTGGCGTCGACATCGGCGGTGACGAAGCGTATGCGCTCCGCCGCAGCGGCAGCCCGCTCGAGCGCCTGCGCGCGGCTGTCGCCGACCGCCTGCACCGCGCCCGCCCGGTCCGAGCCGATGCGCAG
>JBDTVA010000041.1:0-8212 GCA_040007455.1 Actinomycetota bacterium
AGCCCTTCTTAGCGGCCTGCCGAAGGCAGGCCGCAGGGCTCTTCGTGCTCGTCAAGACGTCGAATGCGGGCAGCGCCGACGTGCAGGACCTCACGCTCTCCGACGGCCGTACCGTCTGGATGCAGGTCGCGGCGCTCGTCGACGAGTGGGGCGAGGAGCTTCTCGGGGAGAACGGGCTCTCGAGCGTCGGCGCCGTCGTCGGCGCGACGTTCCCGCGCGAGGTGGGCGAGGCGCGCAGGCTGATGCCGCGCTCGATCATCCTGTTGCCGGGAATCGGCGAGCAGGGCGGCACGCCCGCGGACGTCGCGAGGGCGTTCGCGAGCGGGCCTGCGAGCGCACTTGTCTCTGCGTCGCGCTCGGTCATCTACGCGTATCGATCCGGCAGCGGGGACTGGCGTGCCGCGGCAGGAGCAGAAGCGGCCCGGCTGCGTGCGGACGTCTGGGCCGTCGCGGGCTGGTGAACCGGCAGCTCGCGACCAGGCTCGCGGCTCCTGCGGCATTCCTGGCCGGTATCACCGTCGCCGTGCTGCTCGTGCGCGCCGGCCTGAATGACAGCGAGACGACGACTGCAGCCCAGACGAGCGTGGCCACGACGGCGGCCGCGACAACCGCTGCGACGCAGACCCAGCCAAAACCGGTGTTCGTCGAGGTGGAGTCAGGCGGCACTCTCGACCAGATCGCGCTCGACAACGACACGACCGTCGAGCAGTTGCTCCAGTTGAACCCCGGCCTGGATCCCGCGGGGCTCCAGGTCGGGCAGCGCATACGCGTGAGGTAGCGTTAGCCGCCGATGGGACGCGCGCTCGCCGCCGTCGCCGCCGCACTCGTCGCCGTCTCTTCGGCGAGCGCCGGGCCTCCCCCGGTCGTGGCGAAGGCGTACTTCGTGGAAAACGGCGCCACCGGTGAGGTGCTCGCGCGCGAGCACGCTGACACGCGCGTACCGATCGCAAGCATCACGAAGTTGATGACGGTGCTCGTCGCGCTCGAGCGCGCCGACGTCGACGAAGTGGTCGTCGCCGGTCCCGTGGCCAGTGCGATCGGCGAGTCGACGATCAACCTGCGCGTGGGCGAGCGAATCTCCGTCGGCGATCTCGTCGAGGCCGCGCTCGTCCAGAGCGCGAACGACGCTGCGTGGGCGCTCGCGGCTTACGTCGGCAAGGGCGATGTCGGCGCGTTCGTCCGGTTGATGAACGCGAAAGCGCGTGTCCTCGGTTTGCGCGAGACGCACTTCGTCCGCCCGGACGGCCTCGACGTGCCCGGCCACGTCTCCAGCGCGCGCGACGTCACGCTGCTCGCCCGCGCGGCAATGCGCAACGCGACGATCCGCTCGATCGTCGACGACCGAACGGCGACGATCGCGGGCGGCCGGCGGCTCCACACGTGGAACGACCTCCTCGGCTCGTTCCCGGGCGTGATCGGAGTCAAGACCGGTCACACCGACGCAGCCGGGTGGTCGCAGGTGGCCGCCGTCCGCGGGACGGGGTTCGTGCTCTACGCGACCTTGCTGGGGAGTCCGACCCGTGCCCAGCGAAACACCGACCTCGCCGCGCTGCTGCGCTGGGGCCTGTCCCTCTACGTGCCGGTTGCAGTCGTCGACGAGACGCGCACCTACGCGCGTGCCGAGGTCGGCTTCGACCTCGACCCGGTCGCGCTGGTCGCACCGCGCTCGATCGTCCGCTCTGCCCGGGTCGACCGCACGCTCCGCGAGCGAATCGTCGCCGCGACCGCGGTGGAGCTCCCGGTCCGTCGAGGGCAGCGCCTGGGCGAGGTTCGCGTCTACGACGGAGCGAGGCTCGTGGCGAGCTCGCCGCTCGTTGCCGCGCGCGCGGTCGCGCAGCCCGGTTTCGCCGACCGCGCCTCCTGGTACGCGAAGCGGACCTTCGCCAACTTCAGGCCATGATCGTCACCGTCACGCTCAACGCCGCGCTGGACCGCACGCTCACGGTTCCGAACTTCCGGCAAGGCCACCGGCACCGCGCGAGTCAGGGCGTGACGCTCGCGGGCGGCAAGGGGATCAACGTCGCGCGTGCGCTCAAGCGGCTCGACATGCCCGTCGTCGCGACGGGTCTCGCCGGCGGCCGCACGGGGACGCGCATCGTCGAGGAGCTGACGGCCGAGGCGATCCTGAACGACTTCGTGCGGATCGCGGACGAGTCGCGCACGTCGACTGCCGTGGTCGACCCGATGAGCAGCTCGTTCACGGAGATCAACGAATGGGGCCCGCACGTCGAGCCCGAAGAGCTCGAGATGCTGCGCGAGAAGCTGCGCTATCTCGCGCGCGGGGCCGAGGCCGTCGTCTTCGCGGGCTCGCTGCCGCGGGGCGTCGACCAGTCGTTCTACGCCGACGCGATTCGCGAGCTGAACCGAGTCGGCGTCCGCACCGTGCTGGACACCGACGGCGAACCGCTGCGTCTCGGAATCGAGGCTGAGCCGTCGCTCGTCGCGCCGAACCAGCACGAGGCCGAGGCGCTCGTCGACCAGGAGCTCGAGGCGGAGGACTTCCTGATGGCGCTCGACGCGATCGCCGACCTCGGCGCACGCACGGTGCTGATCACGCTCGACAGCGGGTGCTACGGGCTGACGCGTGAGGAGCGGCCGGTCCAGCGCTTCCACGCCAGCGCTCCGACGGTCGAGCCGGTCTCCGTCGCCGGTGCAGGGGACGTGCTGACCGCTGCGTTCCTCGCCACACGGCTCGCGGGCAAGCCGTTCGCGGACGCGCTTCGTTACGCGGTTGCCGCGGCCTCAGCCTCGACGCTCGAGGTCGGAGCCGGGCGGTTCGAGCCGCGGGAGGCGGGCCGGCTCTCCGCGCAGGTCGAGGTCGGCGAGCTCGAGCCGGTCGAGACCTAGGAGGGCTTGGCCCCGCCCGTATCGAAGGGGGCTGCTCGGGCGTTGCACTACCGAGCCACCGAAAGGAGTCTGACAACCATGGGTATCGGCACAAGCCTGCTGTTGGTCGCGATCGGCGCCATCCTGATCTGGGCCGTCGACGTCTCGGTCAGCGGCATCGAGTTGGTCACGATCGGCTGGATCCTGCTCGTCGTCGGTGCGATCGGTGCGGTGCTCTCGCTCATCTTCTGGTCGAGCTGGGGCGGCTATCACCGCGAGCGGCACGACGAGGTCGTCTACCGCTAAACGGCGCGTGAGGGCGCGGATTCGTCCGCGCCCTTCACCTTCTCCGCCACCGGACCAGGCGCAAACGGCGAGCGTCCTGGGTGCCGTGGAGGCGGCAGCCGCAGCGCCCGCCGTCAGCGCGCTGAGGGCGGATGCGAGGAGGGGAGGTCCACCGCATCCGATCCCAGATTGCCGACGGGCTGTTCGAATCGTGTTCGCGCGAGATTGCGCTTCGGTTGTCGTCGGAGGCCGGTGGTACGCTCAGATCCTTGGAAGGGCTGGAGCTCGGACGACTCGACCTCGAACGCCTCCTCTCGCTGGAGGCGAAGTTCGCCAAGGAAGGGCTCACCTTCGACGACGTGTTGCTCGTCCCGGGCGAGTCGGCCGTCCTCCCGAACGACGTCTCGACGAGGACTCGCTTCACCCGCCGCATCTCGATCGAGGTGCCGGTGCTCTCGGCGGCAATGGACACCGTGACCGAGGCGCCGATGGCGATCGCGCTCGCACGCGAGGGCGGGATCGGCGTCGTGCACCGGAACCTCTCGATCCCCGAGCAGGTCGCCGAGGTCGACAGGGTGAAGCGCTCCGAGGCCGGGACGATCACGGAGCCCGTGACGCTGCCCCCGAGCGCGCTCGTCCGAGACGCGCTCGAGCTGATGGCGCGCTACCGCATCTCTGGCGTCCCGATCACCGACGCGGACGGGTTGCTGGTCGGGATCCTGACGAACCGCGACCTGCGCTTCCAGCGCGACGAGACGCGGCCCGTCTCGGAGCTGATGACGGCGAGGGGGCTCGTTACGGCGCCGCAGGGCACGACGCTTCGTGAAGCCGAGGAGATCCTGCACCGGCACAAGATCGAGAAGCTCCCGATCGTCGACTCCGACGGGCGCATCACGGGGCTGATCACCGTGAAGGACATCCAGAAGCGCGCGGACTACCCGCTCGCCACGAAGGACGCGCAGGGACGGCTTCGGGTCGCCGCTGCCGTCGGCGTCGGGCCCGACGCGCTCGACCGTGCGGAAGCGCTCGTCGACGCAGGCGCCGACGCGCTCGTGCTCGACACCGCGCACGGACACTCGCTGTCCGTGGTCGAGATGGCGCGCAAGCTGAAGTCGGCGCTCGAGGTGGAGCTCGTCGCGGGGAACGTCGCGACCGCAGAGGCGGCCGAAGCGCTGATCGACGCCGGCGTCGACGGAGTGAAGGTGGGCGTCGGGCCTGGGTCAATTTGCACGACGCGCGTCGTCGCCGGGGTGGGCGTCCCGCAGATCACCGCGATCTACGACTGCGCGCAGGTGTGCGCACGGCACGACGTGCCGCTGATCGCCGACGGCGGGATGACCTCCTCCGGCGACCTCGCGAAGGCGATCGCCGCCGGAGCCGACGCCGCGATGCTCGGCTCGTTCTTCGCCGGAACCGAGGAGAGCCCAGGCGACGTCGTGATGAGCCAGGGCGAGCGCTACAAGGAGTACCGCGGCATGGGCTCGATCGGCGCGATGAAGGCGCGCGGGTTCTCGAAGGACCGGTACTTCCAGGGCGACGTCGAGGACGTCGAGAAGATGGTCCCCGAGGGGATCGAGGGGCGCGTCCCGTACAAGGGACCGATGCGGAACGTGCTCTACCAGCTCGTCGGCGGCCTGCGGCAGGCGATGGGCTACTGCGGCGCGGCCACGGTGACGGAGCTCAAGGACGCGAAGTTCGTGCGCATCACCGGCGCGGGCCTGCGCGAGTCACATCCGCACGACGTGACGATCACGAAGGAGGCGCCGAACTATCGGCGCTGAGGTCGTCCGGCTGCCGGTGGCCGAGCCGGCTCCGGAGGAGCGCCCGGTGCTCGTGCTCGACTTCGGCGGCCAGTACGCGCAGCTGATCGCGCGACGGGTGCGCGACGCGCGCGTGTACTCCGAGCTCGTCTCTCACAAGGTGACGCCGCAGGAGATCCGCGCGCGGAACCCGTACGCGGTGATCCTCTCCGGCGGCCCCGCGTCGGTGTACGCGGAGCACGCGCCCCGGGTCGACCCCGGCATCTTCGAGCTCGGCATCCCGACGCTCGGCATCTGTTACGGCGCGCAGCTGATGGCGCTCGATTTGGGGGGGAAGGTCGAGCGGACGGGAGCGTCCGAGTTCGGCAAGACCGAGCTCCGCGCGGAAGAGAGCGAACTGTTCCGCGACCTGCCGACCGACCAGACGGTGTGGATGTCGCACCGCGACTCGGTCACCGCACCGCCCGAGGGCGCGCGCGTCGTCGGCAAGTCGCCGTCGACGCCCGTCGCGGCGTTCGAGGAGCCGGGGCGGAAGCTCTACGGCGTGCAGTTCCACCCGGAGGTCGTCCACACGCCGCACGGGCAGGACCTGCTGAAGAACTTCCTCTACGAGGTCGCGGGCGCGCCGCCCACCTGGACGCCCGCCGCGGTGATCGAGGAGCAGGTCGAGCGGATCCGCGCGCAGGTCGGTTCGGCGCGCGTGCTCTGCGCGCTCTCCGGCGGCGTCGACTCCGCGGTCGCCGCGCTGCTCGTGCACAAGGCGATCGGCGACCAGCTGACCTGCGTCTTCGTCGACCACGGCTTCATGCGCAAGGACGAGGCACTGCAGGTGATCGAGACGTTCGAGAAGCACTTCCACGTCCCGCTCGTGCACGTACAGGCGCAGCAGCGCTTCCTGTCCCGGCTCGAGGGGATCGCGGACCCCGAGGAGAAGCGCATGCGGATCGGGGAGGAGTTCATCCGGGTGTTCGAGGAGGAGGCGAAGCGCATCGGGAGCGTCCCGTTCCTCGTGCAGGGAACCCTCTACTCGGACGTGATCGAGTCCGGCGGGAGCGACGGTGTCGCCGCGACGATCAAGTCGCACCACAACGTCGGCGGGCTGCCGGAGCACATGGAGATGGAGCTCGTCGAGCCGCTGCGGATGCTCTTCAAGGACGAGGTGCGCCGGGTCGGCGAGGAGCTCGGCCTCCACGAACGGATGGTGTGGCGGCATCCGTTCCCCGGGCCCGGGCTCGCGATCCGGATCATCGGCGAGGTGACGAACGAACGGCTCGAGATTCTGCGCGAGGCCGACGCGGTCCTGCTGGAGGAGATCCGCCGCGCGGGTCTCTACCGCGAGCTGTGGCAGTGCTTCGCAGTGTTGCCCGCGATCCGTTCCGTCGGCGTGATGGGCGACGAGCGCACGTACGAGTACCCGATCGTGATTCGCGCCGTCACGTCCGAGGACGCGATGACCGCCGACTGGGCGCGTTTGCCGTACGACCTCCTCGAGACGATCTCGTCCCGGATCATCAACGAGATCCCGGGCGTGAACCGCGTCGCGCTCGACCTCTCGTCGAAGCCGCCGGCCACGATCGAGTGGGAGTGATCAGCCGGTGACGCGGAACCCGCGCAGCCCTTCCGGCGTCTCTTCGTAGATCTCGGCGCGCGCGACCTCGGCGCCGCCCGGTCCTCGCCGGCAGAAGGCGACGAGCTCGTCGACCGCGTCGGGTGACCCTTCGAAGACCGCCTCGACCGTCCCGTCCGTCGTGTTGCGTACCGACCCGGCTACGCCGTGCCGCTCGGCGAGGCGCCGCGTCGCGTCGCGGAAGAAGACGCCCTGGACGCGCCCGTGGACGATGACCCGCTTCCTCACGGCCACGGCGGGATACTGACCTGCCGAACTCGCGCCCGCCGTGTCCGGCGAGGCCGCGTCTCGGGACCTGGTCCTGAGACACGGCTCGACTGGTCAGGGTGGGTTGTCCTGAACGGCCACCAAGGACATGCGGCCACTGAAGGAAGGCCTGCACACGCCACCGGAGCATGTCCCCCGAGGCCGCGGCTTGGGACCTGGTCCCGAGACGCGGCTGTCGGAGACAGGGTTGGGCGATGATCCGCGCGTGGACATGGTCGAGAAAGTCGCGGCTGCGAGGATCGGGTCGACGTTCAACCAGTACGCCCGGTCGCCGCTCCGTCGCGACCGGCTGCGTCGCTACCTCGAGGAGCGGAGCAGCGCCTCGATCGTGCTCGTCGGCGAGGCGGCGGGCTACAACGGGGCCAGGGTCTCGGGGATCGCGTTCACGTCGGAACGACAGCTGACCGGCACCGGTCCCGCCGAGCTCAGCGCGACCATCGTGCACCGAACGCTTGCCGAGCTCGGGATCGCCGACGACGTGCTGCTCTGGAACCTCGTGCCGACCCATCCGCACCGCCCCGGCGTGTCGTCGTCCAACCGCCGCCCGACCGCCGTCGAGATCGCCGCCGGGCTGCCGTTCGTCGAGGGCGTCGCCGACGGTCGGCGCGTGCTCGCCGTCGGGCGGCTCGCGCAGCAGGCGCTCGGCGCGCCGTACATACGCCACCCTTCGCACGGCGGTGCAGCCGAGTTCCGTGCGACGCTTGCCGCGTGCCTCTGAACGTCAAGCGCAACACGATCCTGCTCGCGGCGGCGCTCGCGGTGAACTCGTGTCTCTTCCAGCTGGCGGCCGCGGTGAACTCGATCACCTTCGTGCAGATCACGGGAATCGAAGGGCTGCTCGGGCTCGGCCCCGCGATCTTCCTCGCGTCGTCGGGGCTCGCGGCGCTGCCGGCGGGGCGCGCGATGGATCGCTTCGGCCGCGTGCCGGTGATCGCGGCCGGGTTCGTGATCGCGTCGATCGGCTGCTCGCTCGTCGCGCTCGCGACGCGCACCGACTCGACCGTCGCCGTGATCGCCGGCATGGCGCTGACCGGCGCGGCAGGCGGCGTCGCATTGCTCGCGCGCACAGCCGCCAGCGACATGTACCCGCCCGAGCGCCGGGCGCGCGGGATCGCGTACGTGCTCTTCGGCTCGGTGTTCGGCGCGATCCTCGGCCCGGCTATCTTCGCGCCGCTCTTCGCCGGCAAGGAGCTCGAGCCGGAGGCGCTCACGCTCCCTTGGCTCGTCGCCGCCGGCTTGGCGCTGGTGGCCTGCGCGATCAGCCTGTTCATCCGCCCCGACCCGAAGCGGATCGCGGAGCAGCTCGGTGCACGCGACAACGTTCCGGCGACCGCCGCCGCGCCGCTGAGCGAGATCCTGCGCCGGCCCGGTGTCCTCCCGGCGATGGTCGCGGCGCTCGCGAGCTTCGCCGTGATGGTCTCGGTGATGAACCTCACCGGCTACGTCG
>JBDTVA010000042.1:0-8020 GCA_040007455.1 Actinomycetota bacterium
TGATCACGCGCAAGGCGTACGGCGGCGCGTACGACGTCATGAGCTCGAAGCACATCCGCGCCGACTTCAACTTCGCCTGGCCGACGGCAGAGGTCGCGGTGATGGGCCCGGAGGGTGCGGTCAACATCGTTTTCCGCCGTGAGCTCGCCGACGCGGCAGACCCCGAGGCGCGCCGCGAGGAACTGATCGCCGACTACAAGAAGCGCTTCGCGAACCCGTACGCCGCTGCCGAGCGCGGGTACGTCGACGACGTGATCGAGCCTCGTCGAACACGCCCCGTCCTGATCGACGCGCTCGAGACGGCGCTCACGAAGCGCGAGGAGCGCCCGCAGCGCAAGCACGGGAACATCCCGCTCTAGGTACTAGGCGGCTGCGGAGGCGCCGACCGGACGAGGATCTTCCGGGCGGTACACGTGGGCCCGGCCGAGACCCTCGCGCTTCGACGCGTAGAGCGCCTGGTCAGCGGCGCGGTAGAGGTCGTGGCGCGGGGCGTTCGGGAACACCGCGAGCCCGCAGGAGAGTCGCAGACGTTCGCCCTCGACGCCTTCGAGCGCGGCGATCCGGTCGAGGACTGCCGTGGCGGTCTCGAGCGCCACGGACTCCGGAGTGCTCGGCAGGAGCAGCGCGAACTCGTCGCCACCGACGCGGAACGCCTCGCCGCCGTGGCGCAACGTCGACGCGGCCAACTCGAGCAGCCGATCGCCGACGAGGTGCCCGCGCGTGTCGTTGACCCGTTTGAGACCGTCGACGTCGAGGAGGCACACGGTGAGCGGAGCGCCGCTGCGCGCTGCGTGGTCGAGCTCTGCCTGCAGCCGCTCGTGAAAGTGGCGGTGGTTCCCGAGGCCCGTGAGCCCGTCCGTGAGCGCGAGCTGGGTCGCGACGAGCGCGGCCTGCATCGACCGTTCGTACAGGGCGACCGCCAGGAGCGGCCCGACGAGCGCCAGTGCCAGGAGCGGCGAGCGCTCCCAGAGCACGACGAGCATGAGCGCGCCCGACGCCATGATCGCGAAGGGGAAGAGCGTCGCGCGTGCGATCGCAGTGATCAGCGGAACGAACGCGCGCTGCTCGACGCGGGCGATCGCCGCCGTCACGAGCACGACGTTGACGACGTAGTAGGCGGCGGTGGCCGCGGCGATCGCGGCGACGAGCCGCGGAACGGAGTCGCCTTCGAGCTGCGAGGCCACACCGCCCGCAGCTGCGGCCGAGAGGGCGTAGACCGGTCCGTTGTAAAGCAGCCGGAGCGGGGGATGGCGCTGGGCGACGTCGATCGTGACCCGGACGGCGAGCGCGACGACCGTCGCCTCGGCGGTGCCGAACATCACCGCGGCACCGATGAAGAAGACGGCCGAGAGCGCGACGCGACCGGCCGGCAGCCCTCGGAGCCGAATCGGTGACGCCTCGACCAGCACGCCCGCGGCGAACACGGCGGCGAGCGCGGCCCAGGTCGAGGCCGGCGGCGGATCGAGGGCGAGGGCCGTCAGCGACGCGAGGGTGGCCGCCAAGCCGGCCAGCGCGACAGGCGCCAGCAACGGCAGCACGCGTCGAAACGCCGTGCGCTCGTGATCCTGGACGTTCACGTGCCTACTCCCTCGTCGACGCCGCACTGATTGTGCAGCCCTGAGGGGCGCAGCGGATCACCCGGACGAGTACTTCGCGCCTAGACCGCGAGAGCGGGCACGGCCCGCAGAACGCCGCCGAGCTCGTCCGCGAAGGCCGCCACGACGTCCGGGTCGAACTGCGAGCCGGAGCACCGCTGAAGCTCGGCAAGTGCATCGTGCGCTGTGAGTCGCCGTCGGTAGACGCGGTCGGAGGTCATCGCGTCGTACGCGTCGGCGACGAAGATGACCCGCGCGCCGAGCGGGATCCGCTCCGCGGGCAGGCCGTCCGGATAGCCGCCGCCGTCCCAACGCTCGTGGTGGTGCAGGACCCAGTCCGCGACCGGGTCGACGCCGAGGCTCTCGAGCATCCGGAAGCCGATCTGCGGATGACGCTCGAGCACGAGGCGCTCGGCCTCGGTCAGGGGGGCCGGCTTGCGAAGGATCTCCTCGGGGATCGCGAGCTTGCCGAGGTCGTGCAGCGAGCCGGCGAGCCGGATCAGCTCGATCAGCTCGAGGTCTGCACCCATCCGTGTCGCGATCCGCGCGGCGAGCTCGCCGACGCGCTCCGAGTGGGAGCCGGTGTAGACGTCTCGCGCATCGACAGCCTTTGCGAGGCTGGCCGCAGCCCGGTAGCGGGCCGCCCGGTCGGGGCCGGCTGCGAGACGCCGCAACTCCGCCAGCTCGACCACGTCCGGGCGATAGGCCCGCACCTGGTTCTTGCCGTGCTCCTTCGCCCAGTAGAGCGCGGAGTCGGCAAGTCGGATCAACTCGTCGCGGCCGACGCCCTGGACCGGGTAGGTCGCAAGGCCGGCGCTGACGGTGATCGCTCCAATGTGTTCGAGATCGAGCGTCGCGACGCGTTCGACGATCGAGCTCGCTGCAGAGAACGCCTGCTGCCCCTTCAGGCCCGGCATCAGCACGGCGAACTCGTCGCCGCCGAGCCGGAACGCCTCGCCGCCCTGCCGCAGGCGCTTGCCAACCTGGCCGAGCACGCCGTCACCTGCGGGGTGCCCAAAGCGGTCGTTGATGCGCTTGAAGTCGTCGATGTCGATCAGGCAGAGCGAGAGGGACTGGCTCTTCTCCTCGGCCAGCGCCAGCTCGCGCTGCAGGCGCTCGTGGAAGTGCCGGTGGTTCCCGAGATTCGTGAGCGGGTCGGTGAGCGCGAGCCGCATCGCGCGGAGTGCGCGGTACGTCGAGCGCTGGTAGAGCGCGATCGCGAGCAGCGGGCCGATCAGCACGAACGAGAGGAACGGCGAACGCTGCCACAGCACGATCAGCATCACCGATGCCGAAGCCATCAGCGCGAACGGGACGATCGAGGTCTTGACCGTCGCGTTGATGATCGTGCGGTAGGGCCGCTCTGTGCTCAGCGAGACCGCCGCGCTGATGAACGCCGTGTCGACGATGTTGTAGATGAACGCGCAGAGGGCGACGGCCCCGACGCTCGCGGCGAGGCTGCTCCCGTTGATCGGCGCGATCGCGATGCCGCCCGCCGCGGTCGCGAGTGCGAACACGGCGGAGTTGAACGCGACGCGGAGCGGCGGACGGTGCTGGAGCGTGTGCACGGTGAGCGTCGCAGCGAAGACGATCAGCGTCGCGGCGGCCCAACCGAAGAGCACGGCGGCCGCCACCCCGAACACGAAGGAGAGCGTGACGCCGCCGACGTCGACACCCTCGATCGGCACCGGGTACCTCTCCGCGAGCATGAGCGCGGCGAGGAACCCGGCCAGGGACGCGACGAGGGCAGCGTCGAGCGGCCCGGTCGCGACCGAGTACAGAGCCACGCCGACGACGCCGATCGCCGTGAGGCAGACCGGACCGACGAGCGCGGCGAGTCGCCGAGGCGGCAGCGCCGTCTTCAAGGCGACGGCGCTACCAGCCCAGGCTGTAAAGCCAGTCGAAGTCGCCACCGGCAAGCGAAAGTGCAAGGGCCGCGGCCACCACGAAACGGATCTTCCAAGAAAACATCTTTGGAACCTCCCCAGGTTCAGATGGGACGTGCAGACATGCGGATTCTCCTGGTGCACATAGGGCCAAGCCATCACCCGAAGGAGTGATTTAGCTCAAGGGAGATGCTTTACCGCTTTTGAGTGAGAGACGGCGTGAGTCCTGCCTCTGCAAGCGGCCTGCGGGCCCAGGCGAAGCGCTCCTCGTACCACCCGGAGAGCAGCTCGAGCGCGACGCCGTAGCGGGAGGAATGGACGAACCAGCCGTTCCCGGCGTAGATGCCCATGTGGTCGACCTCGTTGGGCTTCGAGCGCGGACCCTTGGCTCCGAAGAAGATCACGTCCGCGGGCTGGAGCCCCGCCGCGGCGATTCGCTTCGCCTTCGGCACCTCGCCGCTCATCGCGTAGGTCGTGCGGCCCTTGAGCGTCGCCGAGAGCACGCCCGAGGACGGGTAGCCCTGGAGCTTGTAGACCCGCCAGACGAACCCCGAGCAGTCGTAGCCGCCCGGGACGGACTTCCCGCCGTAGACCTGGCGTGCGTCGCTCGTGCCGCCCCAGACGTACGGGTAGCCCACGAGCTTGAAGGCGGTCACGAGGATCCGGCGCTGCCAGTCGGTCAAGACGGGGAGCTGGAAGGTCGCCGAGGTGATGCGGAGCCGCTCGAGCTCGTCGCCGCGGAAGCGCACGATCTGGGCGAGCGAGAACGCGGCCTCGGCGCGGGAGGCGGGCTCGGCGGGCAGCCGCTCGAGAGCGTCGTCCTTCGCGGCGTGGTTCTTGCGCAGGCCGAGCAGCCGCGCGACGACCTCGGTGCCGAATCGCGACGGTGGCGCGAGGCCGGCGGCCTTGGCCCCGGCGGCGAACGCCTTCGCGTCGGAGCTCAAACCCAGGGCGGCAACGAGCCGCGCGTCGAGGTCCTGAATCGAGAGTGGAACCTCGGGCTTGGCGACCGCCGGAGGAGTCGTGGCCGTCGCCGCGGCGAAGAGCTCGGCGAGCTCGCCCCGGGTGACCGTGTCATCGGGACGGAAGGCCGCGGGATCCTGCCCGAGGACGCGGATCTCGGCCGCGGCCCACGAGGCGGGTTTGGCGGCCGAGGCCACCCCGGCCGGGACCAGCACGAGGAGAACGACGAGGAGGAGACGGCGGCGCATTCATCTTCCATCGGCCGGGAGGAACAGGCCTTTAGGCTCTCGCCCCGTGAGGTTCGTGATTCGCCCAACCCCCGACTCCGGCGTTCGAGCGGCGATCCAACGCGCCGTCGAGGCGGGCCAGCCGAGGCACCCGGCGTACGGGTCGCGCTGGCGGAAGGCCGGGCTCGACTACGCGGCCGCGCGGCCGCGCAAGAGGCGCGGCGCCACCCGCGCATAGTCCAGGCCCGAGACCCACGTCAGCACGAGCGCGACGAGGAGCGCCCACCAGGCGGCGTCATCGCTCCAGACGCCCGCGGCGGCGAGGCCCCCGACCCCGGCCGCGACCGCTTGCGACCACGTCTTCAGCTTGCCGAGGTCGCGGGCCTCCACGACCACTCCGCGCTCGATCGCTGCCTGCCGAAGCCCCGAGACGAGGAACTCGCGCGCGACGATCGCCGCGACCATCCAGCCGGGGAACACGCCCTCGCCGACGAGGACGATCAGCACGGCGAGGACGAGGATCTTGTCCGCGATCGGGTCGAGCAGCGAGCCCAGCGGTGACGTTCGACCCCGGCGCCGAGCGATTCGCCCGTCGAACCAGTCCGTCGCCATCGCGACCGCAAAGAGGGCCGTGGCCCAGAGCGCGTGGTCGTCGAAGTTCCACACGTAGAGGAGGACGACGAAGGGGACGGAGAGGACCCGGCCGACGGTCAGGTAATCGGGCAGGCTCATCCGACGGGGAGAATACGCGGCGAGGTGGCGGGCTTCTCCAACGTCCTCGTCGCGAACCGCGGCGAGATCGCGATCCGGATCTTCCGGACCCTGCGCGAGCTCGGGCTCTCGTCGGTCGCCGTGTACTCGGACGCAGACCGCGGAGCGCTCCACGTTCGGGTTGCGGACCAGGCGGTCGCGCTGGGCGGCGAGACGGCGGCGGAGAGCTATCTCTCAGTAGACAAGCTGCTGAGCGCCGCGCGCACAAGCGGTGCGGAGGCCGTCCATCCGGGCTACGGGTTCCTCGCGGAGAACGCCGGCTTCGCCCGCGCGGTCGAGCAGGCCGGCCTCGTCTGGATCGGCCCGCCGCCCGAGGCGATCGAGCTGATGGGGCACAAGACCGCCGCTCGAACCAGGATGCGAGAGGCGGGCGTGCCGATCATTCCGGGGACGACAGACCCGGTCGCTTCGGCCGCCGAGATCGTCGCGCTCGGCGAGGAGATCGGCTACCCGCTGATCGTCAAGGCCGCGGCGGGCGGCGGGGGCAAGGGGATGAAGATCGTCGGCTCGCCCGAGGAGGCAGAGCGTGCGTTCGAGTCCGCGAGCCGCGAGGGTCAGTCGTACTTCGCCGACGCCGCCGTCTACGTCGAGCGCTACCTCGAGGACCCGCGACACGTCGAGGTGCAGGTGCTCGCCGACGCGCACGGCAACGTGATCCATCTCGGCGAGCGCGATTGCACGATCCAGCGCCGCCACCAGAAGCTCGTCGAGGAGACCCCCTCGCCCGCCGTCGACGAGGAGCTGCGCGGGCGGATCGGGAAGATCGCCGTCGACGCGGCGCGCGCGGCCGGCTACCGCTCCGCCGGGACGATCGAAGGGCTGCTCGCGCCGGACGGCTCCTACTACTTCATGGAGATGAACACGCGGATCCAGGTCGAGCACACCGTGACCGAGGAGGTGACCGGCCTCGACCTCGTTCGCGAGCAGATCCAGATCGCCGCGGGCGAGCCGCTCTCGGTGCGTCAGGAAGACATCGTCCTGCGCGGCCACGCGATCGAGTGCCGGATCAACGCGGAGGACGTCTCCCGGGGCTTCCTCCCGGCGCCGGGAAGGATCACGCACTACCGCGAGCCGTCGGGTCCCGGCGTCCGCGTGGACTCGGGTGTCGTCGAGGGCTCAGAGATCTCACCGCTCTACGACCCGATGATCGCGAAGCTGATCGTGCGCGACGTCGATCGCGAGCACGCGCGGCGGCGCATGCTGAGGGCGCTCGAAGAGTTCGAGATCGGCGGGGTGAAGACGCTGCTCGGGTTCCACCGCGCCCTGCTCGAGCACCCCTGCTTCGTGGAGGGCAAGACGTGCGACGGCGTCGTCGAGTCCGACGCTCTCGCCGCGCGGGCGGAGCAGCTCACGGTCGACCACATGTTGTCGATGGACGGAACCGGGCGCCTCGTCGAGCGCGTCACGCCGGTCGAGGTCGACGGCCGGCGCTTCGAGGTGACGGTGCTCGCGTCCGAGCCGCCCTGGCTCGAGCTCGCGCGCAGCCGGCGCGAGCGCGCGGGCGCCTCGGGCCACGGCGGCTCCGGCGCGGTCGTCAGCCCGATGCAGGGAACCGTGCTCTCCGTTGCCGTCGCCGAGGGCGACGTCGTGGAGGCTGGCGCCGTGCTCTGCATCGTCGAGGCGATGAAGATGGAGAACGAGATCGCCGCGCACCGCGCAGGCGTCGTCACCGAGTTGACGGTCGCGGAGGGTCAGCCGGTGCAGAACGGTCAGGTGATCTGCGTGCTGATCGGCGATGAGTAGCCACCGTCCCTTCTGCAGCGACGTCTCGAGGGAGAACGGTGAGCCCCTCGGCGCGACGGCGAGCCGCATCGACCACTGGCTGATCGTCGAGTACCGCGGCCTCTGGGGGCCCGACGCGCTCCGCGCCTCGGGGCTCTCCGACCAGGTGAAGGAGGCGTTGCGCGAGCAGGTGCACGCCCGCCCGCGCACGCGGCTGCTCTTCGTCCGCCGCCCGGACCGCCGCGGGCGAGCGGAGCTCCGCGCGTACGCGGCGACGTCGCGCGAGGGAGAGGAGAGCCTGCGCTGCGCGTCGTTCGCCTCGTACGAGGACCTCCGCACGATCGACCTCGCGAGCGCGGGCGAGCTGCTCGAGCGTCCGCTCTTCCTCGTCTGCACGCACGGCAAGCACGACCCCTGCTGCGCCCGCTACGGCCGTCCGCTCTTCGAGGCACTGGCCGAGCAGGTCGAGGAGGAGGCCGTGTGGCAGACGACCCACATCGGCGGCGACCGCTTCGCCGGCAACCTCCTCTGCCTCGCGGGCGGCGTGTACTACGGACGCGTCGAGCGGAAGGACGCGGGCCGCGTGCTCGACGCGCACCTCGACGACACGATCGAGCTTAAGCACTATCGCGGCCGGTCGTGCTACTCGTTCGCCGCGCAGGCGGCCGAGCGCGACATCCGGGAGCGCACCGGGCTGCTGCGCCTCGACGATCTCAGACTCGTCTCGGAGCAGGGCTTGCAGATCGCGTTCGCCGACCGCGAGGGCCGAGTGCACGAGCGCGAAGTGTCGCTCGAGCTCGGGCCCGAGGACTACCTGACGTGCACGGCGACCGAGATGCACCGGCCACGGCGCTAC
>JBDTVA010000043.1:0-7951 GCA_040007455.1 Actinomycetota bacterium
TCGGTGAAGGAGCGCGAGGCGGGCGAGGTCGAGTACCGCGCTGACGACATCTGCGCCGCGTGGCTGCTCGACGACGTGCTCTTCGAGCGCGGGTGGGAGGAGGCGTTCTCCGGCGAGATCACCGGGATGATCGGGTCCGGCCTCTTCATTCGGTTCGGCGACGTCTTCGAGGGCTACCTTCCCGCGCGGCGTCTCCCTGGCGACTACTACGAGATCGACGCGCTCGAGACGCGGCTCGTCGGGCGACGCGGGGGCCGGATCTTCAGGCTCGGCGACCCGATCGACGTGCGCGTCCAGGAAATCAGGAAGAACGAAGGCAAGGTCGAGCTGTCACTCGCCGGATAGGCTCGCGCCGTGCTCGACACCGCCAGGGTCGCGGAGCTCACGGCGCGCGAGGAGCGCCGCTTTCGCGAAGAGCATCCCCGCTCGCTCGAGCTCGCAGAGCGCGCGAAGCGTTCGCTGCTCGCCGGTGTGCCGATGCACTGGATGGCCAAGTGGCCGGGCGGTTTCCCGGTGTTCGTCGCCGAGGCGCACGGTGCGCACTTCACGGACGTGGACGGCCGCGAGTACGTCGACCTCTGCCTCGGCGACACCGGCGCGATGACCGGACACTCCCCGACTGCGACGGTTGCGGCGCTGGCGGAGCAGGCTGCACGCGGGATCACGCTCATGCTCCCGACCGAGGACGCGGCCTGGGTCGGCGAGGAGCTCGCACGTCGGTTCGGGTTGCCGTTCTGGCAGTTCGCGCTGACCGCGACCGACGCGAACCGCTTCGCGATCCGGCTGGCACGGGAAATCACAGGGCGGCCGAAGGTGCTCGTCTTCAACTGGTGCTACCACGGGACGGTCGACGAGACGTTCGTCACGCTCCACGACGGGCGCGTCGTCGCGCGCCGCGGCAACCTCGGCCCGCCGGTGCCGCTCGACGTCACGACGCGCGTCGTGGAGTTCAACGACGTCGACGCGCTCGAGCGCGAGCTCGCATACGGCGACGTCGCCTGCGTGCTGGCCGAGCCCGCGCTGACGAACGTCGGGATCGTGCATCCGGAACCCGGCTTCCACGACGCGCTGCGCGAGCTCACCCGCCGCACTGAGACGCTCCTGATCGTCGACGAGACGCACACGATCTGCTGCGGTCCCGGCGGCTTCACGGCCGCGAACGGCCTCGAGCCCGACCTGCTCACGATCGGCAAGCCGATCGCCGGAGGCGTTCCCGCGGCCGCGTACGGGTTCAGCGCGGAGGTCGCGCAGCGCGTGGTCGACCACATCGAGCTCGAGGACGTCGACGTCGGCGGGGTAGGCGGGACGCTGGCCGCCAACGCGCTCTCGCTCGCTGCGATGCGCGCGACGCTGCAGCACGTGCTGACCGGCGCGGCGTTCGCGACGATGATCCCGCTCGCGGGCCGGTTCACCGAGGGCGTCGAGGAGGCGATTCGGCACCACGGCGTGCCCTGGCACGTCACTCAGCTCGGCTGCCGCGCCGAGTACCTCTTCGGGCCCGACCGGCCGAGGAACGGGGCGGAAGCAGCCGCTGCCGGGGACTTCGAGCTCGAGCGGCTGATGCACCTCTACGCACTGAACCGCGGCGTGCTCCTGACGCCGTTCCACAACATGGCGCTGATGTCGCCGGCGACCACCGAGGCCGACGTGGACCGGCACACTGAGGTCTTCGGCGAGGCCGTCGCCGAGCTCACCGCAGAGGGAACGTCAGGAGGGACATGAGACTCGAAGGCATCCATCACGTGACGGCGATCACGGGCGACGCCCCGGCGAACGTCGACTTCTACGCAGACACGCTCGGCCTCCGTTTGGTGAAAAAGACCGTCAACCAAGACGACCCGACCGTCTACCACCTCTTCTACGCCGACGAGAAGGGCAACTCCGGCAGCGACATCACCTTCTTCGAGTACCCGGGCGCGGCGCGCGGGCGTGCAGGTGCGGGGATGGTGCACCGCGTGCTGTGGCGCGTCGGCTCCGAGGACTCGCTCGACTTCTGGGCGGAGCGGCTCGGTGTGGAACGGAGCGGCGACACGCTGCGCTTCGCCGATCCCGAGGGGCTCGAGCACGAGCTCGTCGTGGATTCGAGCGGCGAGGAGCCGCTGACCGCCGAGCACCCGGAGATTCCGTCGGAGCACCGTCTGCGCGGCTTCGCCGGCGTGCGCGCGTTCACGTCCGACCCTGCGCGAAGCGACGAGTTTCTGAGCACGCTCGGCTTCGAGCCGGGCTGGGTCGCCCGTGGCGAGAACCGCAGTGGCACCTACGAGTACGACGGCCCTCCTCCGGAGGCTAGGGGAGTGCCCGGCGCGGGGACCGTCCACCACGTCGCGTGGGGTTCGACGCCCGAGGAGCACGAGGCGTGGCGCGAGCGCGTCGCGAAGGCCGGTGGGCGCCCGACGCCGGTGATCGAGCGCTTCTACTTCAAGTCGATCTACTTCCGCGAGCCGAGCGGCGTGCTGTTCGAGATCGCAACGCTCGGTCCGGGGTTCACCGCGGACGAGCCGCTGGAGTCACTCGGCGAGCGGCTCTCGCTGCCGCCGGCGTTCGAGTCGCTCCGCGAGCAGATCGAGCCGAAACTGACCCCGATCCGCAACCCGCGCGAGGCGTGGCAGAAGACTTGACGGTCCGCGTCCGCGAGGCGGCGGGCGAGCCGGAGGGCGCGCTCGTCCTCTTCCACGGGCGCGGCGCGGACGAGCACGACCTCGTGCCGCTCCTCGACGTGCTCGACCCCGAGCGCCGCTTCGTCGGGGTCACGCCCCGCGGGCCGCTGAGCCTGTCGCCCGGCGGGGCGCACTGGTACGCGGTGCACGAGATCGGCTACCCCGACCCCTCGACGTTCCTCCCGACGTACGAGCTCGTCGGCAGGTGGCTCGACGGGCTCGGCTTCCCGCCCGAGCGCACGATCCTCGGCGGCTTCTCTCAGGGCGCGGTGATGAGCTACGCGATGTCGCTCGGCCGTGGACGGCCGCGCCCGGCGTCGGTGCTCGCGCTCAGCGGCTTCGTGCCGACCGTGGAGGGGTTCGAGCTCGACCTCGATCCGCAGCTACCGCGGTACGCGATCGGCCACGGCACGCTCGACCCCGTGATCAGCGTCGAGTGGGGGCGCCGAGCACGGACGCTGCTCGAGGAAGCGGGCGCGGAAGTGCGCTACGCGGAGTACCCGCTTCCGCACACGATCCACCCTGGCTTCTTGCTCCAGGTGCGCGACTGGCTCACCGAGCGCGTCGGCTCGGCCGTCTGAGCCACAATGGCCGCGTGGCCGACAAGCTGATCGTCGAGAACCGCCGCGCGCGGCACGACTACCACCTCACCGACCGCGTCGAGGCGGGCCTCGCGCTCGTCGGGACCGAGGTGAAGTCGCTGCGCGAGGGGCAGGCGAACCTCCAGCGGGCGTACGGCGAGATCCGCGATGGGGAGGCGTGGCTCGTCGGGGCGCACATCGCTGAGTACGGCCACGGCAACGTCTCGAACCACGACCCGGACCGGGACCGGAAGCTTCTGCTCAAACGCCGTGAGATCGACTCGCTCGATGGCAAGGTGCGCGAGCGTGGCCTCACGCTCGTTCCGACCAAGCTCTACTTCAAGAACGGCAAGGTGAAGGTGGAGCTCGCCGTCGGCAAGGGCAAGCAGGCGCAGGACAAGCGCCGCGACATCGCGAAGCGCGACGCGGAGCGGGAGATGGAGCGCGCGGTGAAAGCCCGACGCTGATGGTCGGCACGCTCCGCTGGGCGGAGCGCACGAACGGCAGGCTGCGCACGCGGGACCGGCTGGCGCTCCAGGCGCAGATCGCCCGCCTGCTCCTCGAGCGGGTGCCGCGCTCGCTGCGGCGCCGCATCGGCACGTCGGAGAAGCTGCGGACCGATCTCGAGCGAATTCGGCCGCCGGAGACGGCGACCGCTCGCGCGGCTGCCGAGCTCTGCGCGGACGCCTCGAGCGAGGCGATCGCGAACCACGCGTTCCGCACGTATCTCTGGGCGCGGCTGCTCGCGCTCCGCGACGGTGTCGGCTACGACGACGAGCTGCTCTACGTCGCGTCGGTGCTGCACGACCTCGGGTTGACGGAGCGGTTCTGGGGGCGCGACGGCTCGGAGTGCTTCTCCGTCGACGGCGGCGAGGCCGCGCGCGAGTTCGCGAACGCGAACGGCTGGCCGCGTGCGCGCGCCGACGCGCTCGCGGAGGCGCTCGTGCTGCACCTGAACGTCCAGGTGCGAGATCGCCAGGGCGTCGAGGCTCGGCTGATGCAGTCCGGCACGACGCTCGACGTGACCGGCGCGCGGCTCGGCGGCCTCGCGCGCGACACCGCCGCCGCCGTCGTGGCCAGGCATCCGCGGCTCGGCCTGAAGTCCGAGTTCACCGAGTGGTTCCGCAGGGAGATCGAGCGCCGCCCGGACGCGCGGCTCGCCTTCCTCGACGAGAAGGTGGGTCTCGGACGCCGCATGCAGGCGGCGCCGTTCGAGAGCTAGCCCCGCTCGGGCAAAGGCGCGGCTACACTGTGTCCAACAGACGGGGGCGACCTGGTTTCGACGTGGTCGGTTCTCCGGCAGAGCTGCAAGCCGAGGTCCCGGAGGCCTCGTAAAACCCCGGGAACAACACAAGTGCGAACAAGAACAACGCACTCGCTCTCGCTGCCTAATCAGTAGCTGAGCGCGTCGCTCCCGAGCTGGGCCCGTGGCCCGGGTAGCGGCGACAAGCAACGGGCTCGGCACCAACGGAACGCGATCGCCGAAGGTGCGACATCACAGGATCGCTGGCCCGGTCGGTGGGTTGCCCACCACCAGCCGGCCGGGCGAGATCACAAGGTGGGACAAGCTTGTAGATGCTTTGTCGGTACGACGACGGACGCGGGTTCGATTCCCGCCGCCTCCACCTCAGGTTCGCGAGCTCATCGTGAACCACGCTTCCAAGCGTCGTCAGAACTGGCGACGCTTGTGCGTACCTGGCATCGGCGGCTCGCCTCAGCGCTTCGGCGAGCTCGTCGAGGTCGACGTCGTCGGTGTACTGCTGGGTCGTGTCCGGGCGCGAGTGACCCATTAGCGCCTGAAGTGCGACCACGTCACGACCGCTCTCACGGAGAAAGCGATTCGCGAATCCGTGTCGCAGTTGGTGAGGCGAGAGTTGCTGGACGCCTGCGCGCTTGCAGACTCGCCAGACCATCCGCATCAGTGCCTGGTCGCTTGCCGGAACTTTCGCATCCTTGCGCCGGCGCTTGCGCTCAGACGCCGACACCCACTGCTCGACCTCGACAGTGAAGATGTGGTCGTCTAGCCCGGGCCGTAGGTCGCGGAAGCAGCTTCGGAGCTCGGCAAGGACGTCCGGGGCAAGGGGAAGCCAGTACCAGTGTTGGCCCTTTCGGTGAACGCGGATGCGCCCGCGTACGAGATCCACGTCAGACCAGCGGCACCCGATGACCTCCGAGCGTCTTAGCCCCGCACCCTCCATCAGGACAATTGCCGGTCGTTCGTCCGCCCGCGCCGCCGCCCGCACTCTTTGGAGTTCTTCGAGGCTGGGCCGATAGATGTCGGGTTTGCGCTTAGGTGGTCGGCGAATCTTCCGTGAAGGGTCGACGGCGACCATGTCCTCGGTTTCCGCCCACGCGAAGAACGAGTGCAGAACCGAAATGACGTTCGATCGCGTCGACGCCGTCCTGTCTCGCCAGTGCTGCGTGAGGAACCCACGAAGGTCGGCCGTGGTCAGCGCGTCGAGCGATGCTTCGGGGTGGGCCTCCGCGAGCTTCCAGAGGATTCGTCTGTACGAGTCGATCGATCGCGGCGTCGCATCGCGCTCCAGCCGGCGCCAGTCGAGGAACGCATCAATTGCTCGCTCAATCCTCACTGCCGACAGAGTAGTACGATCGTACGACTACGTCAAGACCTTCTGACGGGCCGGCCTACACGGTCTCCATACGCGTGGATGTCGTCGAGGGGGATGTAGACCCACTTTGGAAGGTCTCGGGCAGCCTCCTCAGTGCTCCTGAACGCGCGGAGCTCGCCACGCTTACAGAGCGTGTGGATCGTCTGCCGCGACAGGCCGAGTAGAGCAGCCGCGCCGCCGGGGGAGACCAGGCGGCCGCCGTATTTGTCGAACAAAGCGATCAGCTTCGGATCGCCGGCCTCACGATTCGCCTCAGGCATTGTCAGACGATTGTCGCATTTCCGCCGGACTCCGCGCTAGCTCTGCCTCAAAATCCGCCAGAGTCGGAGCAATAATCGCGCCCCAGCAGTCGACGATCCTTACGCCCCGTCGGCGTAGCTCGTTCTCGATCGCCCCACGCCCTCGTCCATGGCACGCGATCCAGACTGGCTCGCTCGTCCGAGTGTGAAGGCGAAGGCCGAACCCGGACGCCATGCGCTCGACGGTCATGACTTCCCCGTACGCGATCGTGAACTGTCGCCGCCATCGTGCTCGGACGATGAGGCCGGGGGGGTCGAACCGAACAATCTTCGCCCTCAAAGCAGACGACTCGAAGCGTCAGCCAGCGCGGCGGGACAGCCTCTGCCTGCGGCCGTCTTGCACTCCAATCTCGTGGCGGAAGACGTTCCCGGGCGATAACGGCGACACACTCGCGGTTGCGGCGAGGTCAACGGCATCGTAACGCCCTTCGCGCAGCCAGACCGGAGCCGCGAACCGAGACGATAAGTGTCCGCTCGCCGCTGCGATAGCACCAGTTGATCCACGCTAGGAGGGGAACGTCGAACTCCGCGCGCTGCGGGATCTCACCACGGAACGCTTCCGTTTCGATAAATGGCGTGCCGCGGTAGACGACGCGTCCGGCGCTGGTGCGAATCGTGGCTACGAGCGCGAGCCGACCAATGCGGCACGCAGACCTCCGCAGGTTCGTGAGCGCCACGAACGGTCCCTCCGACCCCGGCCGCACAGCGAGAGCGAGGTCGCCTGCGTCGCAGCGCGGGAGGGGTTCTATGGCAACCGTACGGAACCGAGAAGGAGGATCTGGCTCGTGCCGACCGAGCGGGCGGAGCGCGTCCACGAGCGCGATGAGCGCGACAGCCGCCAACGCCAGTACGAGCAACCGGTCTCGCCATCGCACCGCCACAACCTCATGAGGTTACGACTCCCGGCGATGAACAGGTCCCGGCAAGCCATACGGACCGGCGCCGCCGCAGCTAAAACCCGCACGACGTCCAGTCCCGAGGCCCGGAAAATACGCCGGCTCGGGGTGCACGGCTGCTCTGCACGGGTCGTGTTACCCGCGTGGTCTACGTGATCAAGTCTGGCTAAAGCAGCAGGCCGGCGTCTCCACCGGCCTGTACTCCGCCTGGATTTCTGACGCGTGTGCTTGGAACCCCCGGCCCAGGCGGGGCGCTACCAGTTGACGGGCACCGCGCACACCGTCTCGCCAGAACCGCGCCCAGAGTAGCCCCGTTTCTTGCGGAATGAGGCCCCCAATGGCGTGACATGAGCGCGTCCGCAAACGGCGACCCCGGCCACCCCAGAACCCCTTTTGAGCGATTCGAGGCCCTAGCTCGACGGATCGTTTCGGTGCCCAAGGCTGAGGTCGATGAGCTTCGGAAGCGTGAGCAGCGCAACAAGCGCCGCCGCGAAGCTCGCCGCGCCTCCTAGCTCATCCGGGGCCGCGCAACCGCTTCCACGTGTTCCGAACCGCCTCAGGAATCGTGGCCTTCTCCTCGATCATGACGAGGTACGCCCACTGCCCCGGCAGAGCCTCACCGATCTTTCCTTCATCAAGCTCGGCATCGAGCGCTTCGGCGCTCTCCGCCTTCACCATGAACGTCACTTTGAACCACGGCATGCGGAAGACTTCGAGGTGAGTCAAGCATGTCATTCCCTGATTTCGCCTAAGCCAGAAACCGTCTTTGACTGGGCGATGCAGAAAGAGCGGACAATCCACTAGCTCGCAGTTTGCCGGCGCGCCGCCGGCACCGGCTGCCGCCGGAGCCGCCGCCGCGCCGCCGCAAGGCCCGCGAGCAGGTACCGG
>JBDTVA010000044.1:0-7946 GCA_040007455.1 Actinomycetota bacterium
CGAGCCGGCGACGGAGAAGCGTCGCGCGCCCGCGCGCGAGCCGGCGGTCGGTCTCCAGCTGCGACTCGCCCGGGCCCCTGGTGCCGACGCCGCCGCCCAAGCGCTCGAGGTGCTGCCACATGCCCCGCATGCGCGGCAGGTTGTACTCGAGCTGCGCGAGCTCGACCTGGAGCTTTCCCTCGGCCGTCACCGCGTGCTGGGCGAAGATGTCGAGGATCAGCTGCGTCCGGTCGACGACGCGCGAGTCGAGCGCGTTCTCGAGCGCTCGCTGCTGCGTCGGGTCGAGCTCGGCGTCGACGAGGAGCACCTCGGCGCCCGACTCCTTGTACGCACGCTTCAGCTCCTCGAGCTTCCCCTTTCCCACATAGGTTCGAGAGTCGGGCCTGGCCCGGTGCTGGACCAGCTCGCCGATCGTCTCGACACCCGCGGTCCGGGCGAGCTCGTGGAGCTCGGCGAGCTCCTCGGCCTCATCCACGCCCTGCGGAAACACCGCCACGGCGAAGCCGCGCTCTGCCTCCGCGCCGGGTAGAGGATCGGGCTGCCGCGTCGTCACGAGACGGATTATGCCCCGGCCCGTGCAGAATCCCCGCGTGCCCCTCGACCTCGCCGCACGGACGCTCGAGCTCGTCGACGTCCCCTCCGAGAGCCGGCAGGAGGAGAGCCTCGCCGAGCTCGTGCGGGCCTCGGTGCCGCTGGAGCTCGTCTACGACGACGATCTCACGCTGCTCTTCCGGCGAACGACGGTCGAGCGGCCGCTCGTCGTCTTCGCGGGCCACCTCGACACCGTGCCGGCGAACGACAACCTGCCGGGCCGGATCGACGGCGGCGCGGTGCATGGGCTCGGCGCGAGCGACATGAAGGGCGGGCTCGCGGTGATGGTCGAGCTGGCGCGCTGGGCCGCCGCGGCAGGCGGGCTCGCGCTCGATCCGGCATTCCTCTTCTTCCCACGTGAGGAGATCTCCGTCGAGCACAGTCCGCTCCCGCGCCTGTTCGACTCCGGGCTGATCGCCGACGCCGAGCTCGTCGTCGTCCTCGAGCCGACGGACAACGAGCTCCAGGTCGGATGTGTCGGAAACGTGAACGCCCGGCTTCGCTTCGTGGGCCGAAGCGCGCACACCGCACGGCCGTGGCTCGGCGTGAACGCCATCGACCTTGCCGTCGAAGGGCTCGCGCGGGTCGCGGGCCTCGCCCCGCACGACGTCGAGGTCGAAGGGCTGCCGTTTCGCGAGGTGCTGAGCCTGACGCGGATCGAGGGCGGCCGCGCGGACAACGTCGTGCCGGACCTCGTCGAGGCGACGCTCAACTTCCGCTACGGGCCGCATCGCACGCCGGCCGAGGCCGAGGCCCGCCTGCGCGAGCTGGCCGGCGACGACGTCGAGATCCTCAGCCACTCACCGTCGGCGCCCGTCGCGATCGACAACGAGCTGCTGCAACGGCTACGAGCCGCCGGGGGGTTCCCGATCACGCCCAAGCAGGCGTGGACGCCCGTCGCGCAGTTCGCCGAGCGCGGCCTCGACGCGGTCAACTTCGGGCCAGGGGCCCCGCGCTACGCACACACGCGCGACGAGCAGATCGAGATCGCTGCGCTCGAGCGCTGCTTCGAGGCGCTTCGCGTCTTCCTCACCACCTAGGCTCCAGCCGTGCACGTCTCTCCGGTCCTCGCCGCCCAGACCGTCTACCCGTTTGTGCGGATCGAGGAGGCGAAGCGCAGAAAGGCGGCCGAAGGCGTCCGCATCTTCGACTTCGGGATGGGCGACCCGCGCGAGCCGACCGACCCGCGGATCAAGGCCGCCCTGACCGCCGCGCTCGACGAGGCGACCGGGTACCCCGCGGCGGTCGGCCTGCCCGAGCTGCGCGAGGCGATCGCCGCGTGGGCGCGACGCCGCTTCGACGTCGAGCTCGACCCGGACCGTGAGCTGATCCCGACGTACGGCTCCAAGGAGGCGATCTTCCTCTTCGCGCAGGTCGTGCTCGACGCGGCCGCGGGCAAGGACCTCGTGCTCCTCCCCGAGCCCGGCTACCCCGTCTACGAGCGCGGGGCGCTCTTCGCCGGTGCCGAGCTCGGCACGCTCCCGCTGCGCGAGGAGAACGGTTTCCTCCCCGACCTCGACGCCGTCGACGACGAGACCTGGTCGCGCACCGCGCTCGTTTGGGTCTGCTATCCGAACAACCCGACGGGTGCCGTCGCACCGCTCGAGTTCTACGAGCGCCTGTCGGAGATCGCACTCGAGCACGACGTGCTCGTCTGCTCCGACGAGGCGTACACCGAGCTCTGGTTCGACGAGCCGCCGGCGTCCGCACTTCAGGTTTCGAACCGGCGCAACATGGTCGTGTTCAACACGCTCTCGAAGCGCTCGTCGATGACCGGTTACCGCTGCGGGTTCATCGCTGCGAACGAGGACGTGATCGAAGCGCTGCGGAAGTTCCGCCCGAACGTCGGGACCGCGCCGCAGGTGTTCGTCCAACGGGCGGCGATCGCCGCCTGGGGCGACGAGGAGCACGTCGAGCGCAACCGTGCGCTGTACGGCCGAAAGCGCGCGCTGTTTGTCGACCTGTTCGCGCGGAAGGGGATCGCCCTCGCCGGGAGCCGCGCCACGATGTACGTCTGGGTCAAAACTCCCGGAGACGAGACGTCCGTCTCGTTCGCCGAGCGGCTGCTCGAGCACGGCGTCGTCGTGGCTCCGGGGTCGTACTTCGGTCCCGCGGGAGAAGGCTACGCCCGGTTTGCGCTCGTGCCGACTGAAGCCGAGTGCGCCGAGGCGGTCGCCGTTCTCGAGGACGTCCTCTGAGCGTCGAAGCGGAGATCCAGGCGCTCTGGGCGGACCTCGACCCCACGCGTGCCGGCGTGGTCGAGGAGACGATCGCGGCGCTCGACCGCGGAGAGCTTCGGGTCGCGGAGAAGCGCGGCGACGACTGGATCGTCCACGAGTGGGTGAAGAAGGCGATCCTCCTCTACTTCCGGCTCCGCAAGATGGAGCCGGTCGAGCTCGGCCCCTTTCTCTACCACGACAAGATTCCGTTGAAGCGCGACTACGCCGAGCGCGGCGTCCGCGTCGTCCCGCCGGCGGCTGCGCGCTTCGGTTCGTTCCTGTCACCGGATGTCGTGCTGATGCCGAGCTACGTGAACATCGGCGCCTGGGTCGGGCCGCGCACCATGGTCGACACGTGGGCGACGGTCGGATCGTGCGCGCAGATCGGCGCCGACGTCCATCTCGCAGGCGGGGTCGGCATCGGGGGCGTCCTCGAGCCGCTGGGTGCACGCCCCGTGATCGTCGAGGACGGTGCGTTCGTCGGCTCGCGCTGCATCGTCACCGAGGGGACAATCGTGGGAGAGTGTGCCGTGCTCGGCGCGAACGTGGTCCTGACGTCGTCGATCCCGATCATCGACGTGACGGGCGCCAAGCCCGTCGAGCATCGCGGCTATGTCCCGCCCCGCTCGATCGTGATCCCCGGGACGCGCGCGAAGACGTACCCCGCCGGGACGTTCGACATCCCGTGCGCGCTCATCGTCGGCAAGCGCAGCGGCTCGACCGATCTGAAGACGAGCTTGAACGACGCGCTGCGAGAACACGGGCTGGCGACGTGAACGATCGGCCCGTTCGCCTGATCGTCGACGATGACCGCCGTCGTTCACGGCTCACGGTCTTCTTCCGGCTCTTCCTCGCGATCCCGCACTTCGTGTGGCTCGGGTTGTGGACGTTCGCGCTCGTGTTCACCGCGACAGCACAGTGGTTCGTGACGGTAGCGCGCGCTCGGCCCGCCGACCCGTTGCAGAGCTTCCACGTCGCCTACATTCGCTACGCGACGCACGTCTGGGCCTATGTCGCGCTCGCTGCGAACCCGTTTCCGGGGTTCCTCGGTGGGCCGGGGTACCCGATCGACGTCGAGTTGGACGCGGCGGAGCAGCAACCGAGGCTGACAGCCGCCTTCCGCTTCCTGCTCGCACTTCCGGCGCTCTTCTTCCTTGCGCTCCTGAACGGGGGCGGCTCGGGCGGAAGTTTCGGGGGCTCGTTCGCGATCAGCGGCGGGGTCGTCCTGACAGCCGCATTCCTCGGATGGTTCGCCTGCCTGGCACGCGGCGAGATGCCGCATGGTCTGCGCAACGTCGCCGCGTACGGGCTCCGCTACACGGCGGAGACATACGCGTACCTCTTGCTTGTCACCCAGACGTACCCGACGACCGACCCGACGCTTCCCGCGTCGGCGGGACCGACGCCGGAGCACCCAGTCGCGCTCGAGGTGAACGACGACCGCCGACGCTCGCGGCTGACGACCTTCTTCCGTCTCTTCCTGACCGTGCCGCACATGGTCTGGCTGCTGCTCTGGGGCATCGCCGTGGTCTTCGCGGTCATCGGCCAGTGGTTCTTCGCCCTCGCGACAGGCCGTCCCGCAGCGCCACTGCATCGCTTCCTCGCGGCGTACATCCGCTACCAGACCCACGTCGGCGCCTTCCTCTTCATGGTCGCGAACCCATTCCCGGGCTTCACCGGGCAGCCCGGTTACCCGATCGACGTGTACATCGAGCCGCCGAACCGGCAAAGCCGCTGGGTCACCTTCTTTCGGTTCTTCCTCGGGCTGCCCGCGTTCATCCTGAACGGCGCGCTCAACGCGCTCTTGCTCGCGTGCGGGATCGGCGGCTGGTTCGCAGCGCTCGCCATGGGGCGAATGCCCGAGGGCCTACGGAACGCGGGCGCCTATGTACTCCGCTACAACGCGCAGGTCAACGCGTACGGGACACTCGTGACGGGCCGCTATCCCTTCAGCGGCCCCCCGACGCTCGAGCCGGTCGAGACCACGTGGGCGGAGCCGCTGCCCGCGCCGGTCGATGCGCCGGCCTGAGCACGTCCTTGCCGCGCTCGTCCTGATCGCCGGCGCGACGCTCGGCGCCCGGGCGCTGTGGCCAACCAAGGTTCCCGACGACCTGAAGCTGCCGCCGCTCGACGAGCGCGCGGTCTTCGATCCAGCGCAGCTACGCGAGGCGCAGCACTTCGAGACGTTCCTCCACTGGAACTCGCTCGCGTCGATGGTCGTCGTGCTGATCGTGCTGGGGCTGTACGCCTGGCGTGGACACCGCCTCGCCCGCGAGTCGGCGGCCGGGCGGATCGGCACCGGGATGCTCCTCGGGATGCTGGGGCTCGGGATCCTTTGGATCACGCAGATCCCGTTCGGGCTCGTCGAGCTCTGGTGGGCGCGGCGCTACGGGGCCGCCGACGACGTCGGCTACCTCGAATGGCTGCTCACGTACTGGCTCAGCCTCGGGGGCGAGTTCGGCTTCATCTGCCTGGCGCTCGTGATCGTGATGGGCTTCGCCCAGGTGCTGCGCGGGCGCTGGTGGGTCGCCGGAGCTCCGGCCTTCGTCGCGCTGTACGTCCTCTTCTCGTACACCTACCCCTGGTTGGTGCCCGCCGATCGTCCGATGCGCGACCCGGCGCTGCTGTCGGCGGCGCGCGAGTTCGCGCGCGAGCAGGGCACCGAGCCCATCCCGGTCCGCGTCGAAGAGGTCAGCGCCTACACCGACTCGCCGAACGCGTTCGCCGCCGGGATGGACTCTTCACGAAAGGTCTTCATCTGGGACACGCTGCTCGACGGACGCTTCGCCGACGACGAGGTGCGCATGGTGCTCGCGCACGAGATCGCGCACCACTCGCGCGAGCACATCTGGAAGGGCGTCGGCTGGTACGCGATCTTCGCGGTGCCCGGGACGTTCCTGATCGCACTCGCAACGCGCCGCCGCGGGTCGCTGCGAGAGGCGCAAGCCGTACCGGTTGCACTGTTCGTCTTCGTCGCGCTCAGCATGGCCGCGCAGCCGCTCTTCAACGTGCTCGGCCGCAGGATGGAGTCGGAGGCCGACTGGGTCGCACTCGAGACGACCGAGGATCCCGACGGCGCGCTGCACCTCTTCGTGCACTTCACGGAGTTCGCGCTCGCCGACCCGTCACCGCCTGCGTGGGCGTCCGCCCTCTTCGACACGCATCCCTCGATGCTGGACAGGATCCGAATGGCCGAGGCCTGGCGGGCGCGCTCGAAGGGCCATTCCCATCCCTAACCCCCAACCCACCCGGGGGAGCTCAGGGTAGCGGGCCGGTGCGCGGGCTTTCGTGCCGATTTTGTGACGATTCGTCCACGGGTGCGGCGGGGCCGCGCAGGTAGGCGCGGCTGCCCTCGAGGCGGACGTGCAGGTCGCCGCCCGGGAAGTGGACGACGACCTCGCCGCCCGCCGGGTGCGTCGCCGCAGCGACGGCGACGGCGCTCGTGCCCGACGCGCTCGTCTCGCCTACCCCTCGCTCCCACACGCGCGCGGTCACCTCACCGGGCGCGTCCACGCGCGCTACCTGCACGTTCGTGCGATTCGGGAAGCGTTCGTGTGCCTCGAGCCTCGGGCCGAGGATCGGGAGCTCCGCCGGGTCGGCCAGCACGACCGCGTGCGGGTTGCCGACGTCGACCGCGATCAGCTCGACGCCGTCGACGACCTCGGGCGCGGCGACGCGAACCTCTCCGAGCTCCTGCTCGACCTCGTCCCCGCCGAGCATCCGCGCGACGACGACGCGCGGGCCCACGCGCAGCGTCACAACGTCGTCGCCGGTCCGCTCCGCGAGCCACCGCGCCGCGATGCGCGTGCCGTTGCCCGACATCTCTGCCTGCGACCCGTCGGGGTTCCAGATCACGACCTCGCCGTCGTCGGCCACCTCGAGGATGCCGTCCGCGTCGCCGACGAGCTCCCGTACGCGCTCAGCCGTCAGCCCGCACGGCTCCGTCACCATGTACACGTTCCCGTGCGCGTGCCAGCGCGACGATCTCATCGGCCACCTCGGTCGCAGGTCGGTTCGCGTCGATGATCACGACGCCGGGGATGCGTCGCATCCACTTCCGCTGGTACGCAGCGTAGCGCCGCACGCGCCCGTTGTACGTCGCGACCGCCTCCTCGAGCGGCAGCTCGGCGAAGTCCCGCAGCCCGTGGATCGTGCGCGCGGTCTGGGAGACCGGGCCCGCGAGCGCACGCCGTGCCTCCACGACGACGCCACGCTCGACCATCGAGCGCGTTCGGGCCTCGATTCGCGAGCCGAGCTCGTCGCGTGACACGTCGAGGCCGACCACGAGCGTGGGATGCCGATATCCCCCGCCCCAGAGCGTGTCCGACGAGGGGGCGAGCGACGCCCCGAGCTCGGCGAGCTCGAGTGCTCGGACGACCCGCCGCCGGTCGTTCGCGTGAACGCGCGCGGCGGCGGTGGGGTCACGCTCCACCAACGCTGCGTGGGCTCGCTCGGGCCCGAGACGGTCGTACAGTCGCTCCAGCCGGGAGCGCGTGGCGGCAGGCGCGGGCGGCGGAAGCTCGAGACCCGCGAGCGCCGCCCGGAGATAGAGACCGGTCCCGCCGACGACGACCGGCGTGTGCGCATCGGCGACGATCTCGTCGATCGCCGACTGCGCGAGCTCCTGATACTGCCCGACCGACGCCTCGTGGTCGAGCGGCCAGATCCCGACGAGCCTGGTCGGCCGCTCGGACTGGTTCGTCAGGATCGCCAGGCCCCGGTAGGCCTGCATCGCGTCGGCGGACACGAGCTCGCCGGCGAGCCGGTCGGCCAGGGCCTCGGCGACGTCCGTCTTCCCGGACGCGGTCGGCCCGAAGACGCCGACGACCACTACGGCGTCACGGGCGCGCTGCGCAGCGCAGCGCGCCGGCGTCGCCAGAGGAGCGCACCCACGAGGAGAAGCAATCCCTCGACGACCGTGATCACGATTCGGTTCAGGACGACCGCCCCGAACGCGACGCCGCTCGGCGCCACTGCGAGGACGAGCCCGTACATCGATGCCTCACGAACGCCGAGACCCGACGGCGCGATGATCGAGAGCACGGCCACGATCGCGCCCACCGCGGCGGTTCCCCCCAGGAACACGATCGTCTCAAGGCCGGCATCGCCGCCAAGCGCGCGAATGAGGAAGAGGAA
>JBDTVA010000045.1:0-7938 GCA_040007455.1 Actinomycetota bacterium
GGCGGGTCGTGCTCCGCGTGCAGGTAGCGCCCGCTCAGCCGGTCGAACCTGCCGGATGCGAGCGCGCGCACCAGGCGCGGCGCGCACTCGGGCGGAGTCCACGGCGCGTCGTCGGGCATCCGGTCGCCGATCAGCTCCGTCCGGACGAGCCCCGGGCTGATCGGGAAGACGGGGATTCGGCCCTCGAGCTGCGCCGCGAGCGTCTCGGCGAAGCGCACGACCGCGGCCTTGCTCGCGCTGTACGCCGTCTGTCGCGAACCAGGGAGGTACGCAGCACCGCTGCCGGTGATCACGATCCGGCCGCGGCCCCGCTCGAGCATTCCCGGGATCACGGCCCGGCACGTGAGGTAGACGCCGAGCACGTTCACCTCCTGCACGTGCCACCAGTCCTCGACCGGCACTTCCCACGCGCGCTCCTCCCACAGCGCGATGCCCGCGTTCGCGACGAGCAGGTCGATCGGCCCGAGCTCTCGCTCGGTCTGCTCGACCATCTGCTCGACGTCCGCCTGCTTCGAGACGTCGCCCTCGATCGCGAGCCCGCCGATCTCCTGCGCGACCGCCTCGACCTGCGCGCGTGTTCGCGCCGAGACCGCGACGCGCATCCCGGCGCGCGTGAGCTCGCGCGCGACGTCGGCGCCGATCCCGCGTCCGCCGCCGGTCACGAGCGCGATCCCTGTCAGCTCAGATGGCATTCGCGATCTCCTCGAGCGAGTCGGGGTTCTCGAGCGACGAGAGGTCGCCCGGATCCTTGCCGAGCACCTTCGCGCGCACCGCGCGACGAACAATCTTTGCCGAGCGGGTTTTCGGCAGCGAGCCGACGAAGACGACCCGCTCCGGCTTGAACGCCTTCCCGAGCACCTCGGCGACCTTAGCGGCTACCTCCGCCTCGCCGACGTCCTCCTCCGGCGTGCGCACGCAGAAGATCCACGCCACCTCGCCCTTGACCTCGTGCGGCACGCCGATCGCGGCCGCCTCCGCGACCCCGGGGTGCGAGACGGCGGCCGACTCGAGCTCGGCGGGCCCGATGCGCTTGCCCGCGATGTTCAGCGTGTCGTCGGAACGTCCGTGCAGGAACCAGTACCCGTCCTCGTCGACCGACGCCCAGTCGCCGTGCGTCCAGACCCCCGGGAAGCGGCGCCAGTACGTCTCGAGGTAGCGCTCGGGATCGCCCCAGAGCCCGCGCGTCATGCCGGGGAACGGCCGCTTGCAGACGAGCTCGCCGACCTCGCCGCGCACGGAGCGTCCTTCCGGGTCGAAGACGTCCATATCCTCGCCGAGCGCCGGGAAGCCGAGCGAGACCGGCTTGATCGGGTAGGCCAGGCACACGGAGAGAAAGCAGGCCCCGACCTCCGTGCCGCCGCTGATGTTCACGATCGGCGTAACACCGCGGCCGACGTGCTCGTGGAGCCCGAGATAGGGGTCGGGATTCCACGGCTCCCCCGTGGTCGTGATCACGCGAAGGGAAGAGGTGTCGGTCTGTGGCTCTCCCTTCGGGATCAGCGCGCGGATCAGCGTGGGCGAGACGCCGAGCATCGTCACGCGCTCCTGCTCGATCATGCGCCAGAGCCGGTCGTCGGGCCAGTCGGGGGCACCCTCGGCGAAGACGATCGTCGCGCCGATCGCGCCGGCGCCCACCACTGTCCACAGGCCCATGATCCAGCCCATGTCCGTCGCGAAGTGGACGACGTCGCCCTCGTTCACGTCGGTCTGGTACGCGACTTCCCGCGCGATCGAGACGAGGAAACCGCCATGGACGTGCAGCACGCCCTTCGGCTGACCCGTCGTGCCGGAGGTGTAGGTCAGGAGGTACGGGTGCTCGGAGTCGACCTGGAGAGCCGGCAGCGTTCCCGGCTGTCGCCGCACGAGCTCGGGCCACTCGGCGTGCTCCCGGTTCCACTCGATCACCGCCGCGCCGCTCCCGGCCTCGTCGACCGTCTTGCGCATCGGGAGCCAGCGCCCGCGCCGGAACGAGCCGTCGGCGCAGATCACGACCTTCGCGTCCGACGCGTCGAGCCGTTGCGCGATCGCGGACGCGGCGAACCCCGAGAAGATCGGCACTTGCACCGCTCCGATGTGCGCACACGCGTGCGAAGCCACCGCGACCTCGGGGCACATCGGCATGTAGATGGCGACGCGATCACCGGGCTCGACGCCGAGCTCCACGAGCGCCTCGGCGAGTTGCGCGGTCTCACGAGACAGCTCGGCGTACGTCCGCTCGCGCCGCGCGCCGTCTTCGCCGAGGAAGACTGCCGCGACGCCGTCCGGGCGGCGCTCCGCGTGGCGGTGGAGGCAGTTCGTCGCGACGTTCAGCCGACCGCCGACGAACCAGGTCGCCCACTCGATTCCCGCGGACTCGTCGAGCACCCGCTCCCACGGCGTCGAGAACTCCAGCCCGAGGTCGTCGATGACCGCCGGCCAGAATCGCTCCGGCTCCTCGACGGAGATTCGGTGCAGCTCGTGGTAGCCCGCACACCCGAGTCTGCGCCAGAGCCGCACGACGTTCGCCTGCTCGACCCGCTCGGGCGAGGGCTCCCAGACGAACTCGCTCATCGACGGGCGATCCTAGCGCGGTGCCTCTTGGGACAGGCTGAAGCCTGTCCCGCGCTTTTTGTGGAGCCGTACGGCTCCACAAAAAGAGAAACCCCCCGGGCTGCGGCCCCCCGGGGGTTTCCCTTGTCTGCGCCTTGACCCACCTGAGGCGACTAGCCGGTGGTCATGAGTCTGCGGCCCACTCACGGCCACCGGCTTTCTGTGTCGCCTTGGCGCGTCCCCTGCGCCTGACCTGGCGTCCGGCCTGGCGTCAAGGTTGAGCTCACTCTAGGAGCCGTGTCTGGGGTTGTCAAGTACCTCGGTCAAGTGATTTGGAACCACCGTCGTTGACTCGATTTCCTTGGAGACATGCCCCTTTCGGGGGATGCCGAGTCAGGCCGACTTGCACTTTGGTGAAGTATCGAGAAGACTTCTCGAGCCGCCATGAAACCCACTGCCCGTACCGAGCCGCAGCGCCTCACGAAGCCCGCAGCACTGGGCCTCGGCGAGCGTCTGCGTAGGCTCCGGGTCGCCGCCGGGCTGACCCAGGGCGAGCTCGCGGGCGACCGGTTTTCGAAGGAGTACGTCAGCCAGATCGAGCGCGGCAAGACGCGTCCTACGGCGGAAACGATCGACTGGCTTGCACAGCAGCTCGGCGTCGACGCCAGCTTCCTCGCGAACGGCGTCTCGACCGACGAGCGCGGCCGCGTCGAAGGTGGCCTCGCGCGCGCGGAGGCGCTCATCCGTTCCGACCAGTGCCCGCAGGCCCTCGAGGTCTACGACTCGCTCCGCTCGGCAGTCCTCGCCACCGGCTCGCCGGAGCTCGAGGTTCGCGCGCTGACCGGCGAGGCGCGCGTGCGGGGAATCGAAGGCGACGTTCGCAGCGCGATTCCGCTGCTCGAGCGCGCACGAGGCCTTTCTGAGGGCGCGAGCTTCTCCGACGTCGAGCGCGCCGAGGTCGTCTTCGAGCTGGGCGTCGCCCGCTACAAGCTTTCGAGCATCTCCAGTGCGCTCGGACTGTTCAGCGCGGCGCTCGAGCTCGCGGAGCGCTCCGGGTTCCCGTGTGACCTCCTGCGCTCGAAGATCCTCGAGGGGCGCTCGCGGTGCTACCGCCGGCAGCGCGACTTCGAGGCCGCGAAGGAAGATGTCGAGCGCTCGCTCGAGCTCGCGTGCGGCGTCGACGACCGCTCCGCGATGGCGAACGCCTACTTCCAGGCCTCCGTGCTCGCCGAGCGCGAGGGTCATTGGGTGCTCGCGCGCAAGTACGCCGAGCAGGCCAAGTCGATCTACGAAGATCTCGCCGAGCATCGTCACGTCGGCCGGCTGCACAACAACATCGGCGGCTTGACGTTCACGCTCGGGAAGCCCGACGAGGCAATCCCGCACCTGAAAGAAGCGTTCCGCATCGCCCTCGATCTCGGGAACGACGCCGACGCGGCGCAGGCCGTGTCGTCGCTCGCGCAGGTCCATCTCCGCACGGGTCACCCAGAGCAGGCCGAGGAGCAGTCGCGCCACGCGCTGCGGCTCCTCGACGGTCGCGTCGACTTCCTCGACGAGATCGGCAACGCCCAGCTCGTCCTCGGCCGCTCGCTGCTCGAGCAGGGCCGGCTCGACGACGCGGAGGTCCAGTTCCGCGCCGCCGACACGTCGTTCGAACAACTCTCGTCGGTCAGCCACCGCGCAGCCGCCTGGGTCGCTCTCGGCGATCTTGCGACGCGCCGTGGTGACGACCGCGAGGCCGCCCACGTCTACCGCCGCGCCGCAGAGGCGCTTCAGGACTTCCGTTTCTAACGAGAGGAGGTGAACACGTACACAATGATGAAGGCTCGTCTCACCCACCTCGCACTGTTCGCGGCCCTCGCTGCGTCGCTTCTGGGCAAGCTCGGCTTCCTCGGCTACGCCGACGGCGCCTGGTAAGACCCTCGCTACAGTCGACGCGTGCGCACCGTTGCGGCCCTGGCTCTCGGTCTCTTGCTGAGTGCCCCCGGCTGCGGCTCGAACGACGCCGCCTCGACAGCGCAGGGAGGACCCCGGCCCGGGTCGCTCGAGGCGCTCTGGAAGCGCCCGGGCGAAGACGTCGCACTCGTGATGGGCACGTCCGACTACGCACCCGGTCCCGTGCGGGTCTCCTTTCTCGTTCTCACGCATCGAGCCCGGCCGATCGAACGGCCGACGGCTCGTGTGTGGGTGTCGCTCGCCCTCGACCAGGCGCCGTTTCTCACCGGGACGGCTCGGCTCGAGGACGTCGGCAAGGGTCAGCAGATCTACGTCGCCGACCTCGACATGCCGGGGCCCGGCAAGTACTTCCTGCTCGCCGAGCCGGTCGGCGGCACGCGGATCCAGGGAGTCGGGAACGTCGTCGTCGAGGAGCAGACGAAGACGCCGGCCGTCGGCGACCGCGCGTTTCCCTCCAAGACGCCGACGCTCGCGGACGCTCCGGCGGCCGAGCTCACGACCCGGACCCCGCCCGACATCGAGCTGCTGCGGGTCTCCGTCGCCGACGCGCTCGCGCGCAAGGAGCCGTTCGTCGTGGTCTTCGCGACGCCGAAGTTCTGCCAGAGCCGGACGTGCGGGCCCGTGGTCGACGTCGTCGACGCTGTGCGACGGCGCGTCCCCGGCGTCGACTTCATCCACGTCGAGATCTACGAGGAGAACAACCCTGCGCTCGGCGTGAACCGGTGGGTCCGGGAGTGGAAGCTCCCGACGGAGCCATGGGTGTTCCTCGTCGGCCGGGACGGCCGCATCGACGCGAAATTCGAGGGCGCGGTCTCCGAGCGTGAGCTCGAAGCTGCCGTCCGCCGGTTTCTGACGTAGCCGGAAGCATTCGCTCCTCGAACCCGTCCAGAGGTAGGGTCAACTTCAAATCGGGAAGTAACGGAGCGCAGACCATGGCTGACAACGGGTACGCAAAGCCCGTGCTCGTGACGACCGATTGGTTGGTCGAGCACCTCGGCGACGAAGGCCTCGTCGTCGGGGAAGTCGACGAGAACCCGGACCTCTACGACGAAGGGCACATCCCGGGCGCGATCAAGCTGCACTGGCGCGACGACCTGCAGGACCCGGTCGAGCGCGACCTCGTCGAGAAGGAAGCGTTCGAGCAGCTCATGGGCTCGCGCGGGATCTCCAACGAGACGACCATCGTCCTCTACGGCGACAAGAACAACTGGTTCGCCGCGTACGCGTACTGGTACCTCAAGATCTACGGCCACGAGGACGTGCGCATCCTCGACGGCGGACGCCAGAAGTGGATCGACGAGAGTCGCGAGCTGACGGCCGACGAGGCTCAGGTCTCGCCGGCCTCGTACTTCGCACACGACCGCGACGAGACGATCCGCGCGCGGCGCGATGCGGTGCGCGAGACGATCGGTCGCGACGCGCTCGTCGACGTGCGCTCTCCGCAGGAGTACTCGGGCGAGCTGATCGCGGCTCCCGGCTACGAGCAGGAGGGCGCCCAGCGTGCCGGGCACATCCCGACCGCCCAGTCGATTCCGTGGGCTCAGGCCGTCAAGGACGACGGCACCTTCAAGAGCGCGGACGAGCTGCGTGAGCTCTACGGCGCGAAAGGGATCACGCCCGACCGCTCCGTGACGGCCTACTGCCGGATCGGCGAGCGAAGTGCCCACACGTGGTTCGTCCTTCGCGAGCTGCTCGGGTACGAGGACGTGCGAAATTACGACGGCTCGTGGACGGAATGGGGCAACCTGATCGACGTGCCGATCGAGAAGACGGCCTAGTCCGGGACGCCCTCCCGGGCAACGCTGCGAAGATCCGGCTGCTGCTCGACCTCGTCGAGCGCCGGCCGGACCTCGTGCTCGACGTCGGCTGCGGCGACCTCTCCCTCTGGGCTGCGGTGCGCGAGCGTCCGCAGGTCGTCGGCGTCGACGCCCGGCTGCCGCCGCCGACGGTGTCGGGAATCGAAACGCGCGAGCTCGACGCTCGCGAGCTCGACTACGACGCTGAGTTCGACGCGGTCGTCTCCACCCAGATGCTCGACGACGTCGCCGAGTGGCGTGACGTGCTTCGTCGGATGCGCGACGCGCTCCGGCCTGAAGGCACGCTCTTCCTCACGTGCGATTCCGGCGACGTGCCGCGGCCGTGGCGCGCGCGGCTCCGCGGTGTTCCGCGTGGGCCCAGGCTCGAAGAGCTGGCCGCTGCTGCGCGCGAGCTCGGTCTCGAGGTGCAGCTGCTTCGCCGTTATGGCCGCCGTGACTTGAAGGCGCTCCAGGGGGAGTTGGACGGCGCGGGCCGGCTCGACACGCTGAGGCTGGAGGAGTCGCTCGAGCCCGACGACCCCCGCGAGTGGCGGCTGATCTACCTCAGGGCTGGTCGCCCAGGCGCTCCACCACGACCTGGGGAACCCGCGCCGCGGGGCTGAGCCGGAGCAGCAGCCGGACGATCTCCCCGCAGTCCTCCGGCTGGATCATCTCGTCCGCCGACATGCCGGTCCACGCCGCCATCGGCGTGTCGACGAAGCCGGGGCAGATCGCGCAGATGCGGATGCCGTCGCCTTCGAGCTCGCGGTTCATCGAGTTCGTCAGCGAGATCACGCCCGCCTTCGACGCGCCGTAGGCGGCGAGCCCGGGGACCGGAACCGTGCCGGCGATCGAGGCGAGGTTGACGACGAGGCCGCGCGACTCCCGAAGCATCGGAATCGAAGCGCGGGTGACGACAAACGTGCCGCGCAGGTTCACGTCGAGCTGCAAGTCCCACTTCTTCGTGCTCAGCTGCTCGGTCGGTCCGCCCAGCCCGACTCCGGCCGAGTTGACGAGCACGTCGAGCCGGCCGAACCGTTCCGCGTGCTCGCGCACGAGCCGCTCGCAGTCCTCCTCCTCGCCGACGTTCGCGATCACCGCGTGCGCGCCGAGCTCGCCTGCGGCGGCCTCGAGCCTTTCCGGAGTCCGCGCTGCGAGTGTGAGCTCGAATCCTTCGTCACGCAGCATCCGGGCGATCGCAAGCCCGATCCCTGACGAGCCGCCGGTGACCAGGGCTGCGCGCACGGAGGATCCTTAGCAGGTTCGGCGTCGATCACGCCGAAAACACGCGCGGGGGAGCCCAGAACTGCTCCTCCCTCTCCCCTGACGGCGGCTCTGAATCAAGGGCCGCCGTCAACGCTTTCGGAGACGGGAATACGGGCGAACCGGCAGACGTCTCTAGACGTGAGGACTGCGGCTGCCTACAGTTGCGGCGTCGAGAGGAGGCCTGGATTGTCGTCCCAGACTTACCCGGTGAAGCTGACGGAGCTTGCGAGCTGTGGCGGTTGTGCGGCGAAGTACTCGGCAGCAAGGCTGGAGGAGCTGCTGCGCGGATTCGTCCCCGTCGAGTCGGAGAACCTGCTCGTGGGGCTTTCCCCCGCGGACGACGCCGCCGTCTACAAGCTCGACGACGAGCGGGCGATCATCTTCACGCTCG
>JBDTVA010000046.1:0-7911 GCA_040007455.1 Actinomycetota bacterium
GCCACGACGAACGGTCTCTGCATGCTCTCCTTACTTACCGGAACGTCGGGGTCGGGTCAGTCTAGAACCATTGCGCAGCGGCCTCAAGAGAAACGCGAGGGGCAGCAGGCTCGCGGCGGCGATATAGGGGGCGAGCGGGATCGTGTGCGGCCTGATGCCCTGCGCTACGGTCTTCCCGCTGCCAAGTTCGCTGCGCGCGCGCGCCTCTGCTGCGTCGAGCTCGTCCTCGCCGAAGCTTGCTCCTTGGGTAGCACCGGCGAGGCGGTCGAGCTCGCGGCGGCTCTCCTCGTGCGGGAAGTACGCAGCCTCCGGCCGGCCCGAAGGGCGGTAGACGCGCTCCCCCGGCTGCCAGAAGTGCACAAGGATCAACGAGACCCCAGGCCCCGCGCGGAGCGCTCTCCCGAGGGCGCCCACGTCATACGATCGCGACTCGCCGTCCGTCAGCACGACCAGGAGCCGGCGGCGCGCCGACGCCGAGTAGTAGCCCTGCGTCGCGAGCTCGCTCAGCGGTTCGAGGGTCGTCGCGTTGACGTTGACCTCCTGCGGAGGCGGGCGCTCGATCCCGATCGCCCGTTCGACGGTGGCGTCGAAGGCCGCGGTGTCGGCGATCGGGAGCAGGTTCGGAAGCGCACGGTCCGTGAGCGTGCCGGCCCCCGCCGGGACGTCCCCGAGCGCGGAACGCAGGCGCACGGCGGCGCGCTGCGCCCGGGCCAGGCGACTCGGTGCGCCCGGGCTCGCCGCGGCCAGCATCGACCGCGACGTGTCGAGGACGAACATCGCCTGGGCGTCCGTCCGGACGCGCGCAGTCTCGGGCGCGCGGAGCGCCGGCTGCGCCGCGGCGAGCCCGAGCAGCACCGGCACGGCTGCGAGTGCAGCGATCGTCGCTCGCGGCGCGCCGCCGGAAGGCCGCTCCAGTCCGAGCCGCGCGCGAGCGGCCGCAACACGCCTCCCCGCAAGGACGAGCCCGGCGAGCGGCAGCAAGGCGGCCAGCACGAGGAGGCCGCCGAGCGGGGTCAGGAACGTGAAGCTGGTCGTGCCTGTCAATAGCCCTGTCCCGGCGTACCGGTTCCCGCGCCGCGGCGTCCGCTGCCTCGCGGACCCGGTGCGGGGTTCGGTCCGCGCCGCTCGCCCTCGGCTTCGAGCAGGCGGAGCAGCAGCTCGAGGTTGTACTTCGCCGCCGTGTTATCGGGATCGCGCCGGACGGCGTTCTCGAACGCCGCGAGGCTCCGTTCGACAGGAGTCGCGCGCCGTCCGCTCGTCGAGTCACTGAAGGCGAGGATGCCGAGCAGGTCGAACGCCTGCGAAGCCTGCGCTGGTGCGCCCCCGCCCGCGGCGACCTCAGCGAGCGCTGCCTCGGCCGCTCCGCGCACGCGGGGACGCGCGAAGCCACGCGCGCGGTCGGCCGCGCGGAACGCGGCGACCCCCCGCCGGAGTGCTCGGTCGTCGTCGACGTCGAGCATTCCGCGCGATACGCCGCGAGGAAGCAGTGTCGCGGTGTCCCAGTCGGACTCGGAAGCGCCCGAGAGCTGGAAGCGGAGGTCGTCCGCTCGCATGGTGTCGCGCCAAGCCCGCACGTCGGCCGCGAGCAGCGCGAGCACCGCCGCGATGACGAGCGCGAGTCCTGCGGCGATCAGGCGCGAAGCTCTCACGCGACGCCCTCCGCCTGCGGCCGACTCGCCCAGGTGAGCCGCGCGGACCAGAGCTCGTACGCGCCGAGCAGCAGCGCGACCGCGAGCGCGATCGTCGCGAGGCCGAGCGGAAACGATCCGCGCGACGCGGTCTCGCTCCGCTCACCGCGCAGTCGGGCCGGTGTGTACGTGCCCCACCCGCGGACGAGCCGCCGGTAGAGCTGCTCGTCGCCGGGCGACGGGTTGAGAGCGACGATGTCGAGCGGGATCCCCTCGCGGCGGTACGCGAGCGCGAGGCTCGTCACCTTCGGGACGTCGGCAGGGTCGTTCTCGAGATCGCTCACGAGCAGCACGGCCGGCTTCCCGGCAGCTGCCTCGTCGATGATCACGCCGCGGGCGAGCTCGAGCCCCGTCGAGATCTTCGTGCCCGCGCTGAACGAGTTCGTCCACGGGTTCACCGGAAACGTCGGCAGGAAGCCTTCCGTTTGCGCCGGACGCAGCGTGAAGTAGCGCACGAGCGGGCGCAGCGCCTCGGAGGGCGTCCCCGGAGGGATCGCCTCGTACGCGGTGTCGGAGAACACGACGAGGCCGTAGCGGCCGCCCGACTCGGTGAGCTCGCGGAGCGACGCGCCGATCCGTGCATACGTGTCGGTGGAGATGCTCGCGGAGAGGTCGAGCACGACGATCCCGTTCGACCGCTTCGGGAGCACGGTGGACTCGCGGACCTCAGGGTGCCGCCCGGCCAGCACCGCGGCGAGCGCGAGCGCGATCAGCACCACGGCCGCTCCCGTACGCCCGAGCGTGGTGCGGCGCGCGAGCGGGAGCAGACTGCGCACGTCGGCGAACGGGATCGCGCGCGGGGTCATCGGACGCGGACCGTCCGCTCGATCTCGTCCACAAGGGTCCCGAGGCCCGTCGCCGTCGGCTCCGAGCGTCCCCACGCGAGACGAGCAGCCGTGGGTGCGAGGCGGCGTCCGCCGTTCGGGTCGAAGGCGAGCACGCGGGCGAGGAGCGCAAGCGCCCTGCGCCGGTCGTCGGGGCCGCGCGCCGCTGACGCGCGCGCGAGGTCGAGCGCGCGTGCGAGTGCCGAGCGAAAGCGCGTTCGATCGACGAGGAGCCGACGACGGCGCACGACCTCTCTCCCCACGAGCGCAAACGCGCCGAGCGCGAGCAATGCGGCGCCGAGCGTGAGAGCCGCGGCGAACGCGCCAGGTCGCACGCGATACGAGACCGCGGGCAAAGCGATCTGCTGCCGCCACGGCGGCGGATCGCTTGCGAGCGCGGTCGGCGCGACGCGCGAGACGACGTCGACTCGTGGCCAGCTCGCAGAGACGCTAGAAGACTCCGTGTGCACTCGAAGCTTCGGAAGGGCGATCCCGTCGGGCTGGGCGAGGCACGCCTCGACGAGGCATCGCAACGTGTAGCGCACGTCGATCGAGGTCGTCCGTCCACTGTTGGTGCGCGACTCGTGCGGCCGGCCGACCAGCGAGTACGGCGCGAAGCCGGCCTCGATCCGCACGCGGTCCGGATCGATCAGCCGGCGATCGACGATCACCTCCGCGTGCGCAGTGACGAGATCGCCGAAGAAGACGGGGCTCGGCGCGATCGACGTCGTCACCGAGACCAGGCGCCGCGGTGCCGGCGCACCGTCACCGCCGCCGAGCGTCGCGACGAGCACTAGTGCGCCGACGGACGCCACCGCGAGACCGGCGACGGCGAGCAGACGTCTGCGGCTCACCGTGCTCGCCTTCGCCCCTGTCGCCTGAGCTCTGCCCACGCAAGGAACTCGCGGTCGATCGCGAGCGGGTCGCTCGTCCCGACGACGAGCGGGTCCAGCCCGACACCGCGAAGCTCGGCGAGCAGCCGTCCGAGGCGCGCCTCGTGCGCGGCGCGACGTGCACGCGCCTCCGACGCCGAGACGCGGACGGTGACGACCCACCCCGTCCCCGGCTCAGCGAACGGCACGGTCACCGAAGAGAGCTCGGGGAAGCTCTGCTCCCAGACGGGGTCCTGCACGATCACGGGGACGACGTCCCAGCGGAGCGATCTCGCGTGCAGCCAGGCCTCGAGTCGCGGCGGCGAGAGGAAGTCCGACACGACGAACACGAAGCTCCCAGACGGCAGGTCGGCGCGGAGCCGCGCGAGGTGGTCGAGCGCGCGCTCGACGTTGTCCTCGGGCGCGTCGAACTCGAGCTTGGCGAGCCGTTCCTCGACCTCCCAGCGGCGCCGGCGGCTCCTCGGCGGCAGCCAGAACGGAGCGCCTTCGCGCCGTGCGCTGCCGGCGAAGTCGAGGTACCCGATCTCGCCGCGCGCAGCGAGCGCGCTGACGACGATCGCGTCCGCGATCGCCGAGACGGCCGCGGGCTTGGAGAGCCACGGGAACTCCGGCGGGTAGAGCGCCATCGCGGGCCGCCGGTCGCACAGCACGACGACGCGCGGGGCCTCCTCCGCGTACTTCTCGCGGACGACGAACACGTCGCCGCCGCGAGCCGACGACAGGCGCGCAGACGCGTACCAGTCGATCTTCGAGACCGGATCGCCCGGCCCGTACTCGCGCGAGCCCGCAACGTCGGAGCCGGGCCCGCGCCGGAGGCTGCGCTGCTCGCCGAACGGGATCCCCGCAACGCGCCAGCGCGGCACGAGGGGAAAGGTCCGGCGCGGAGTCTCGCTCACCCGTCGACCGCGCGAGGCGCGGTGCGTTCCTCTTCCCAGTCGGGCTCGGGTCGCGGTGCAAGCTCGAGACAGCGGTCGCGGATCTGGCCCAGCGCCTCGTCCCGGCTCTGCATGCGCGTCTCCGCGAGGAACGACGGCGTGAGGATCAGCCGGTGCCCGAGCACGGGCAGGAACAGCTGCTCGAGGTCCTCCGACGTGACGAAGTCGCGGCCGTGCAGGAGCGCCCAGGCGCGCGCCGTCTTGTCGAGCGCGAGCGTCCCGCGCAGCGACGCACCGATCTCGACACCTTCGACCTGCCTCGTCGCGCGCACGAGCTTGACGATCCAGTGCTCGAGGATCTCGGCAAGGTAGACGTCCTCGACCGCGGCGTGCAGCTCGGCGAGGTCCGCGGACGTGATCACCGGCTTGAGGTCGGCGAGCGGGTGTCCGCCGCGCTGCTCGCGCATGATCCGGAGCTCCTGCTCCTCGTCCGGGTACCCGAGCGCGGTCTTCAGGAAGAAGCGGTCGAGCTGCGCCTCGGGGAGCGGGAACGTGCCCTCCTGCTCGATCGGGTTCTCGGTCGCGATCAGGAGGAAGGGCGGCGGGAGCTCGCGCGGGACGCCGTCGACTGTCACTTGCCGTTCCGCCATCGCCTCGAGCAAGGCCGACTGCGTCTTCGGCATCGCGCGGTTGATCTCGTCGACGAGCACGACGTTCGCGAAGATCGGCCCGGGCCGGAACTCGAACTCGCGCGTCTGCTGGTTGTAGACCGAGAGCCCGGTGACGTCCGTCGGCTGCAGGTCCGGCGTGCACTGGACGCGCGTGCCGACCGCGCCCTCGACGCTCTGCGCGATCGCGCGCGCGAGCACGGTCTTCGCGGTGCCGGGGACGTCTTCGAAGAGCACGTGGCCGCCCGACGCGAGCGCCGCGAGCACGAGCCGGATCTCCTCGCGCTTGCCGTGGACGACCTTCTCCACGTTCGCGAGCAGACGTGCGGCGACGTCGACGGCGCGCTCGAACCGGGCGCCGACCGGCTGCTCGTCGATCTCGGACGCAGTCACTCGACCCCCATCCTAGGGTCGCGGTTGAGCTGATCGTCGCCGGCCCGCCGTTAGGGTAGGACTCGCTGTGGCCTCGATACCGGCACGGAGCGTCCCGGTAGCGGTGGCGTCGGTGGTGGTCGCGAGCCTGCTCTTCGGCTGCGGAGCCCGAGCTCCCGAGAGTGCGTGGCCGCTCCCCAACGGCGATCTTGCCGGGACCCGGTCTGCGGCAGGATCGTCGATCGACGCGGGAAACGTGGCAGGCCTCAGACCGCGCTGGCGGTTCAGATTCACGGCCCGCCCAAGCTTCTCGGGGATTTTCGCGTCGACCCCGGTCGCCGACCGCGACACGGTCTACGTCCAGGACCTGCGCAGCAACGTCTTCGCTCTCGACCGCTCCACCGGAACGATGCGCTGGGAACGGCGCTACCACGCGCGGAACGATGGGCCGAACGGCCTGGCCGTGGAGGACGACCGGGTCTATGGAGCCACCGACTCGGAGGCCTTCGGGCTCGATGCCGCGACGGGGCGGGAGCTGTGGCGGAGGAACCTCACGAGCCGCAGCGAGCAGTTCGTCGACATCGCTCCGGTCGTGTGGAACGGCCTCGTCTTCCTGAGCACCGTCGGGTATCCGCCGTTCGGCCGAGGTGCGATCTACGCGCTCGACGCCGCGGAGGGTGCGGTGCGGTGGAAGTTCGTGACGGTCAAGCATCCGTGGCGGCATCCGCTCGAGGCCGGCGGGGGCGGCCTGTGGTATCCGGTCTCCGTCGACCCCCAGGGACGGCTCTACGGGGGAAACTCGAACCCGGCGCCCTGGGGCGGGACGCCGCAGCGGCCGAACGGCGGCGCTTTTCCGGGCCCGGTCCCGTACACGAACTCGCTGCTCGTGCTCGACGCCCGTGCCGGCCGGCTCCTCTGGCACGATCAGGTGACGCCGCACGACGTCCGCGACTACGACTTCCAGGCGACGCCCATCGTCACGACGCACGCCGGCATCGACCTCGTGATCGGAGCGGGAAAGGCGGGGCGGGTGATCGCCTGGGATCGTGAGACGCGACGCCGGCGCTGGTCCGCCGTCGTCGGGTTACACCGAAACGACCTGGGCCTGCTCCCGCGACGCCGCGTGACCGTTTGCCCGGGCTTGCTCGGCGGCGTCGAGACGCCGATGGCCTACGCGGACGGTCGGCTATTCGTGCCGGTCGTCGACCTCTGCGTCTGGGGCAGCGCAATCGGCCGCCAAGAGCTAACCGGCCTCGACCCGTCGAGAGGACAGGGGCAGCTCGTCGCGCTCGATGCCGCTACAGGAAACGTGCTGTGGGAGCGGCGCTTGCCGTCGCCGGTGTTCGGCTGTGCCACGGTCTCGAACGATGTCGTCTTCACCTCGACCTACGACGGAACGGTGTACGCGCTCGACGTGCGCTACGGGACGGTCCTCTGGCGCGAAGAGATGCGAGCGAATATCAACGCGTGTCCCGCGGTCGCCGGAGGTCTGCTCCTCGTCGGTGCGGGGGTCCGTAGGACGGATGGGGAGCGGTCGGTCCCGGAGCTCGTGGCGTTCGGCATCGAGTGAGCCAACGGGCAGTGGAGACGCGCCTCGGGTCCGCCGGCTCGCTGCTACGCTCGCAGTGCATTGCACCCTCACATTCGGAGACGCTCAGCCATGGTCAAGACGTTCTGGACAGTCCTCCTCGTCGCCGCCGCACTCGGGCTGCCACCGGCCGCGTTCGCCCGGCAAGACACCACTGAGCCGACTCAGCTCAACGACGTCCTCGTCATTTTGAAGGACAAGGGCCTCAGCCTCAGCCAGGCCAAGTTCGATCGGGGCAACGAGGCGCGTTTCCTCGTCCGCAATGCCGGCAAGAACAGCTATCGGTTCAAGGCAGGGTTGTTCAAGACGAAGCTGCTGAAGCGCGGGCAGCACGCAATCATGATCGTCTTCTTGGGCACGCGGGGGCGCTTCGCAGTCGAGCAGTGGAGTGCCACGGGGCGTGTGGCGAGAGTGTTTATCAAGGTCGTCTAGCCGGCTCGGCGCCTAGAGCAACTCGACCAGCGGGAGCGACCGGTGTCGACGCGGCGGGACGAGGAAGTTTTGCCGGTGCGTCGTCTCCATGACCGAGTTGAAGCCCCTGTTCGGGACGTTGGGGTCAGGTGGAACGATCGTGCCGTCGGCGTAGCGGCCATCCATCGCGAGGCGGGTGCGGTGGAAGGTGTCGCTCGTCGGAGAGTAGGCGACGAAGTGCACACCTGCTCTTGCCCGCGGCGACCACTTGTCCAGCGTCGGCCGCGCAGTCCAGGCGAACGGGTTGTCGAGGGTGTCGAAGTCCGGCCGCTGGATCAGCGCTGTCCCGCTGGGATACCGGTTCCCGTAGTTGTCGACCGTGTCGGCGGTGAGCCTCGTTGCCGGCTGCATGGCCGCCGAGTGGCCCGTGAACCCCTGCTCTGCGATTTCGTCGAGCACCTCCTCGACGTCCACGACCTCGCGCGGACCCTGCGGAACCGTTTGCGTCCCGGCGGGTACGTCGACCCTCGGCCGGAACGTCGCCCAGACCCGGTCGTCGAAGGTGAACTCCCTGTACCACAGCTCGAGGTCG
>JBDTVA010000047.1:0-7849 GCA_040007455.1 Actinomycetota bacterium
TCGTCAGCTTCAGCGGATGGAACGTGTCGCACATGACGGCGAGCTCGTGCGTCTCCGTCATCCCGATCGATCGTTCGGCGAGGCCCGGCTGCGGGCCGTGCGGCAGGCCCGAGGGGTGCAGCGTGATCGACCCGATCTCGATCCCCTTGCGCGACGAGAAGTTCCCGTCGACGTAATAGATCATCTCCTCGCTCTGGAGATTCGAGTGGTGGTACGGGATCGGGAGCGCCATCGGGTCGAAGTCGAGCTTGCGCGGGCAGAACGAGCAGATCACGAAGTTCCGGCCCTGGAAGGTCTGGTGCGACGGCGGCGGCATGTGGATGCGCCCGGTGATCGGCTCGAAGTCGCGGATGTTGAACGTCCACGGGTAGAGGTAGCCGTCCCAGCCGACGACGTCGAACGGGTGGTAGTCGACGACGTAGTCCTGGAAGCCGTCGCGCACGCGCACCTTGACGAGGAACTCGCCCTGCTCGCGGATCGTCTTCAGCTCGGTGGGCGTGTGGATGTCGCGGTGGTAGTACGGCGCGTGCTCCATCAACTGCCCGTAGTTGTTGCGGTAGCGCTTCGGGATCTCGATCAGGCCCGGCGTCTCGAAGAGCAAGTGGCGCTCGGGTAGCGAGTCGGGGGCGAACCGGTACGTCGTGCCGCGTGGGATCACGACGTAGTCGCCCTGCGCGTAGTTCAGGTCGCCGAACGTCGTCTCGAGCGTGCCTCCGCCCTCGTGCACGAAGTACACCTCGTCGCCCTCGCCGTTGCGGAAGAAGTAGTCCATGCGCTCGGTTGGGCGCACGAGCGAGATCTCGACGTCGTTGTTCCACATCAGCAGCTTGCGCCCGTTGATCGGGTCGCCCTCGGCCTTCACGTCCCACGTCGTGAAGTGCCGGTGCGCGTGCGCGTCCGGGACCCACTCTTCGCGCTTGATCGGCTTGAAGTCGCCGAGCTTCTTCACGCGACACGGCGAGGTCAGGTGGTAGAGGATCGACTCGTTCCCCGAGAAGCCCTCGAGGCCCATGACCTCCTCGGTCAGCAGCGTGCCGTTGTCGCGGAACTGCACGTGACGCTTCCGCGGGACCTCGCCGAGGCGCTGGTAGAACGGCATGGCGGCAGGTTACCCCGTGGCGAGCGCGGCCAGACGCGTCCCGACCGCAGGGGCGAACTTGAAGCCGTGGCCCGAGCACGCAGACCCGACGACGATCCGCCCGTGGCGCTCGAGAACGAACGAGTGGTCGGTCGTCGAGGTGTAGAGGCACGTCTCGACCGCGACGGGCGGGCCGGCCTCCGGGAAGCGCTCGCGCACCCACTCGACCGTCGCGTCGACGAGCGCGGGGTCCGGAGCTCCGGCCTCGTCGGGGTCCGCGGCCGGGCCGGCGACGTGCGCGCCTGCCTTCAGTCCGTGCAACGGGTCGCGCAGCGCATACATCCCCTCGCCGGGGCCGCGCCCGTACTCGATCACCGACGGGACGGGGCGTTCGAGCGCGAAGTAGACGACCGTCTCGCGCGTGACCGCGACGTCGAGCGCGATCCCTTCGGCCGCGAGCAGCGGCTTCGCCCAGCCGCCCGCCGTGACGACGACGGCGTCGGCATCGAGGCCGGCGAGCGACTCGACCCGAGCACGCTCGCTGAACGTCGCTCCATGCCGCCTCGCGACGCCGGCGAACGCACGCCCGGCGACGTCCGCGAGCGAGATCCCCGCCTCCGGCTGCAGCAACGCGCTCCCCTCCGCATGGATGCCGAAGCGCAGAGCGACTGCTTCTGGTTCGAGTGCCTCCCACGGCACGTCGCAAGCGTCCAGCGCGTCCTCGGACGTCTCGCCGAGCTCGAGCAGGCCCGTGTACTCGATCAGGCGCTCGCCGGTCTCCTCTTCGAGCGCACGCCAGCCCTCGTGCGCCTCCTTCGCGAGTCGCACCCAGTGCGGCTCGGGATACGAGAGCCGGAAGATGCGCGCGCGCCCGTGGCTCGACCCGTGCCGGTGGTCGAGCTCGTACTGCTCGTGGACGACGACCTCGTGACCGGCGCGCGCGAGCGTCGCCGCGGCCGCGAGCCCGTTGATCCCAGCGCCGACGACGGCGATACGCACGGGCGCATTAAATGTGAAGGGCGGGCCGCACGGCCCGCCCTTCGGGTGGGGTGAAGTGATCGCCCTCTGGCGATTACTTCTTGCCGCCGCCCTTTCCGTGACCGCTGTTGCCGTTGCCTTGACCGTTCGAGCTGTTGCCGTTGCCTCGGGCGTTCGAGCTCTGGGGGCTCTTGGACTTCTTCTGCTTGTGCTTCGCCTTCGGCGTCGTCACGGGAGCCGGGGTGGTCGTCGCGGCGGCCGTCGTCGTGGAGGTCGACGTCGACGTCGTTCCCGTCGAGGCGCACTGACCCTCGGTGTCGCCGTGAGCCAGGTGCGCGGGAAGCGCGTTTCGGCTCACCTCGATCTCGTGGCCACCCCGCTTGTCGGGCTTGTGGCAGAGCACGACCTTGTGCTCCTTCGTCGCACCGGTCTCGGTCGTGGACGTCGTACCGGTGCTCGTTTCGGTCATCGTTCCGGTCGTGGTGCCGGTTGTCGTCGTCGCGGTCGTTCCCGTCGTGGTCGAACCGGTCGACGTCGTTGTCGTCCCCGTCGTCGTCGCGGCGGACGTCGTCTGCTCTGCGAGAGCGAGGGTCGGCAGCTTGGGGACGCTGCTCGCGGCGAGCGCGCCACCGGCGAAGAGCGCGGCCAGTCCGAGCGCTACCAGGATCCGTGTCATGCACAAGGAGATGCCCGGGGAGCCCGAGACTTGCGGTGTGTCCCTCGGACGAGGGACTCGCTAGACCACGGTGTTGCGGAGCACCCCGATGCCCTCGACTTCGAGCTCGACCACGTCGCCCGGCTGGAGCCACCGACCGTCGCCGAGCTCGAGGATGCAGCCGGTCCCGACCGTCCCCGAGCCGATCACGTCGCCGGGAGAGAGCCGCGTGTTCCGCGCGGCGTGCTCGACCAGGCGTTCCCACGGCCAGTGCAGGTCGCGAAGGTTCCCGCGCGAGCGCTCCTCGCCGTTGACGCGCGCGATCATCTCGCCCTCGCGGCCGTCGAACTCGTCGGGTGTGACGACGATCGGCCCGAGGCTCGTCGCGAAGTCCTTGCCCTTTGCCGGACCGAGCCCGACCTTCATCTCGAGCCGCTGCAGGTCGCGCGCCGACCAGTCGTTCATCACCGTGAAGCCGCCAATCTGCCCCTCAGCGCCGACGATCGCGGCGACCTCGAGCTCGTAGTCGAGCTCCTGCGTGCCTTCCGGGTAGGGGACATCGTCCTCGGGGCCGTAGATCGCGGCGGGGTTCGAGAAGTAGAAGACGGGCACCTCGTACCACTCGGGCGGCACCTCGAGACCGCGACCCGCGCGTGCAGTCTTCACGTGCTGCTCGAAGGCGTAGAAGTCGCGTACCGACGGCGGGTGCAGAACCGGCGGGCGCAGGTCGACCTCGTCGAGACGAAACTCCGCGTGCTCGCGCGCGTTGCCCCCACCGGTGAAGAACGACTGGAGCGTCTGCGCCGCGAGCTGGATCACGCGGTCACCCTCGATCCGGCCCGGCCACCCGCGCTGGAGGTTCTTCCCCTTCGGGCTGAACATGCAGAGCTTCAGGTCAGGGCTCCGTGTGGACGATGATGTCGCCGATCTCCGGCTGCTCGTGTCGGATTCGCTCCTCGATGCGGCTCGCCTGCGCGTGCGCGTCGGCGAGAGGTGTCGAGCCGTCCACCGTCAGCGTCAGGTGCGCGACGACACCCTCCGGGCTCGTGAGGAAGCGCAACTCGCGAGGCGAACGTCCGGTCTCCTCGAGGACCAGCCGCTCGATCGCGGCACGGTCGCGCTGGATCTCCGAGCCCTCGGCTGCCTCGGCCAGCGGCTCCAGGTGGGTCTGCACGTGGGCGGCTTCCGGAACTGCGGCGCGGATCGAACGCTCGACGAGCTCGGCCAGCTCGTGCGCATCCTCGAGCGGAAGGTTGCCGGGCAGCTTCAGGTGGAGGGAGATCTGCAACTCCCGCCCGACCTGCAGCACCATCACGTTGTGCACCTCACGCACTCCCGGAACCGCAAGTGCCGCCGCGTGCGCGCGGTCCCTCACTTCCTGCTCGTCTCCCGGCTCGACGTGCACGACGACGTCGCTCTTCGGAAGGGCCTCCCGCACCGCGTCCTCGACGGCGTCCGCCGCCGCGTGACCCTGTCCGACCGCCGCTCCGGCCGGGACACCGATCACGACGTCGGCGAATTGCCGGCCACCCGCCTGCCGCATGCGCAGCCGGCGCAGCTCGACGCCCTCGACGCTGTCGATCGCGGCGCGAGCAGTGTCCTCGACCTCGTCCGGCACGCTGTCCATCAGCACGTCGACGTTGCGGCGCACGAGACGCACGGCCGCGGCGATCACGAGGACGGCGACGAAGAGCGCCGCAACGGCGTCGGCCTCCGGGTGGCCTGCGTTCGCGAAGGCGAGCCCGATGAGCACGGCGGTCGAGCCGGCGAGATCGCTCCCGAAGTGCAGTGCGTTCGACTCGAGCGCGGCGCTGTCGTACTGCCGGGCCGCACGGAACGAGAGCGTCGTGCGGCTCGCGTCGACGACGATCACGACGAACACGACCGCGAACGCCCACCACGCGATCTCGATGTCGGGAGGGTCGGCGAAGCGGCGGACGGCCGCGATCCCGACGGCGACGCTGAGCAGGGCGAGGATCGACGCCTCGGCCAGCGCGGCCAGGTGCTCTGCCTTGCCGTGGCCGTAGGCGTGGTGCCGGTCGGCCGGCCGGACCGCGATCCCCACCGCGAAGAACGTCAGCAGCGCGGCGACGAGGTCGGTGCCGGAGTGGAGCGCCTCGGAGAGCAGCCCGAGGCTCCCCGTCGCGAGGCCGGTCGCCAGCTTGAGCACGATGAGCACTGCCGCCGCGAACACGGAGACGAGGGCGGTTCGGCGCTGGGGCGTCATACTCGCGAAGCATGAAGGTCTGCCCGAGCTGCGGGCGGGAGAACCCTGGGGACGCGGCGTTCTGCTCCGGCTGCGCGACCCCGCTCGGCGCTGCCCCGGTGCCGCGCGAGGAGCGGAAGGTCGTGAGCGTGCTCTTCTGCGACCTCGTCGGCTCGACCGCACAGGCGGAGCGGCTCGATCCGGAGGACGTGCGTGCGGTGCTCTCGCGCTACCACGACCTCGTGCGTGCGGAGCTCGAGCGCTTCGGCGGCACCGTCGAGAAGTTCATCGGCGACGCGGTGATGGGGCTCTTCGGCGCGCCCGCCGCCCGCGAGGACGACCCCGAGCGCGCGGTGCGCGCGGCGCTTGCCGTGCGCGACGCGCTCGAGGGTGAGCTCGCGATCCGGATCGGGATCACCACCGGCGAGGCGTTGATCACGCTCGGGGCGCGCCCGGAGCGCGGCGAGGCGATGGCGGCCGGGGACGTGGTCAACACCGCCGCACGGCTGCAGTCCGCCGCGGCGACCGACGGGATCCTCGTCGACGAGACGACCTACCGCGCGACCGAGCGGGCGATCGAGTACGCGGAGGCGCCACCCGTCGAGGCGAAGGGAAAATCCGAGCCGGTCAACGTGTGGCAGGCGCTGCACGCGCGCGCACGGTTCGGCGTCGACGTGAGGCAGGTCACGGCTACGCGGCTGGTCGGCCGGGAGCGAGAGCAAACGCTGCTCGCGGAGACACTTGCCCGCGTCAAAGAGGAACGGTCGCCGCAGCTCGTGACGCTCGTCGGCGTACCCGGGATCGGCAAGAGCCGTCTGGTGTGGGAGTTGTTCAGGCACATCGAGGGTGGCTCCGAGCTCGTGACCTGGCGGCAGGGACGATCGCTCCCCTATGGCGAGGGCATCTCGTTTTGGGCGCTCGGCGAGATCGTCAAGGCACAGGCGGGGATCCTCGAGACCGACACCGAGGAGGAGACGAGCGTGAAGCTCCAGCGAAGCGTACGAGCGCTCGTCGCCGACGATCGCGACGCGGCCTGGATCGAGCGCCAACTGCGACCGCTGGTCGGCCTCGAGAGCGTCGGTGACACCGGCGGTGAACGCGACGAGGCCTTCGCCGCCTGGCGGCGCTTCCTCGAGGCGCTTGCCGAGCAGCGACCCTTCGTTCTCGTTTTCGAGGACCTCCACTTCGCGGACGACGCCCTGCTCGACTTCGTCGACCACGTCGCCGACTGGGCCAGCGGCGTGCCGCTCCTCCTGGTCGCCACGGCTCGCCCCGAGCTGCTGGCGCGCCGTCCCTCCTGGGGGGGCGGCAAGTCGAACGCTGTCACGATCTCGCTGGCCCCGCTCTCGGACGAGGAGACGGCGCATCTCCTCCACGCGCTTCTCGACCGCTCGGTCGTCGACGCCGGGCTCCAGCGAACGCTGCTGGAGCGAGCCGGCGGGAATCCTCTGTACGCGGAAGAGTTCGTGCGTCTCGTCGCCGCCGGCCGGGAGCCGGCGGAGCTGCCCGAGACGGTGCAGGGGATCGTGGCGGCACGGCTCGACCTCCTGCCGAGTGAGGAGAAGGGCCTGCTCCATGACGCCTCCGTCGTCGGCAAGGTCTTCTGGCTCGGAACACTCGCGTCGATGGGCGGCAGCGAGCGCTGGGCGCTCGAGCAGCGCCTGCACGCGCTCGAGCGAAAGGAGTTCGTACGCCGGGAGCGGACGCCGTCCGTCGCGGGCGAGACGGAGTACGCCTTCAGGCACATCCTCGTGCGCGACGTCGCATACGGGCAGATACCTCGCGCCCAACGTGCCGAGAGGCACCGTCTCGCGGCGGAGTGGATCGAGTCGCTCGGTAGGCCCGAGGACCACGCGGAGATGCTCGCGCATCACTACCTCTCGGCGCTCGAGCTCGCCGCGGCGACCGGGGCGGAGACGGCGCACTTCGTCGACCGTGCCCGTGTCGCCCTGCGCGAGGCGGGAGACCGCGCCCTCGCGCTGTACGCGTACCCGTCCGCGATCCGCTTCTACGAGCGGGCGACCGAGCTCTGGCCTAGCGACGACCCGGGACTGCCCGAGCTCCTGTTCAGCTTCGGCCGCGCCCTCACGAGCGCGGGAGACGGGCGCGCGGACGGCGGCATGGAGCACGCCCGCGACGCGCTGATCGCGGCGGGAGCCGGTGCGCGTGCCGCCGAGGTGTGCACGCTGCTCGCGGAGGTCTGGTGGCACCGGGGCGAGCGGGACCGCTCGCAGCAGTATCTCGAGCAGGCCCGTCGACTGGTCGACGTCGAGCACGCGTCGCCCTCGAAAGCGTGGGTCCTCTCGCACGTGTCGCGCTACCTGATGCTTGCCGGAGAGAACGAGAGCGCTGTCCGCGTCGGACGTGAGGCGCTCACGATGGCCGGGACGCTCGAGCTCGACGAGGTCCGCGCTCACGTCCTGAACAACATCGGTTGCGCGCGCTGCTTCGCGGGCGACTTCGGGGGAATCGGCGACCTCGAGCAGAGCATCGAGATCGCCGCTGCGATCGACTCGCCCGAGCTCGGGCGCGCCTACAACAACCTGGCGACGGTCGTGGCCGATCTGGGCGACATCCGCCGCAGCCGTGAGCTTCGGCGCGAGGCGGTGCGCGCCGCCGAGCGGTTCGGCAACACGCGAGTCGCCCGCTTCTCCGCCACGATCCTGATCTGGGAGCCGTACCAGCTCGGCAACTGGGACGAATTCGTTGCGAAGGCGCGCGCGTTCCTCGAGGAGAGCGACCGCCTCGGCGGCTCGTATCAGGACGCGTACTTCGTTTCCACGTTGGCGGTCATCGCGACGGCGCGCGGCGAGGACCCCGACGCGCTCGCAGGGGCGCGGCGGGCACTCGAGCTGGCCCGCAAGGTAGGCGATCCACAGATCGTCCTCTCGGTGCTCGCGGACGCTGCCTTCATCGAGGCCGAGCTGGGGAG
>JBDTVA010000048.1:0-7847 GCA_040007455.1 Actinomycetota bacterium
CGTAGTAGCCCGTGTACTCCTTGCCGGTGAACGCGTTGAACTCGCCGCCGATCGAATCGATCTCCCCCGAGATGTCCTTCGACGTACGCCTCCGCTCCGTCCCCTTGAAGAACATGTGCTCTGCGAAGTGCGCGATCCCGTTCGACTCCTTGGTCTCGTAGCGCGAGCCGGCCGCGAACATCAGGAAGCACGAGGTGGATTGCACGTTCGGCATCGGCGCGGTCAGGATCCGCACGCCGTTCGTCAGGCTCGTTCGCTCGAAGGTCATGCTGCCAGCCGCCGTCGCCATTCGTCCGGAATCTCCTTGCTCGAATTGCTCTCGTAGTCGTAGGCGACGAGCACGGTCGTCGCGTTCGCGACGACCTCCTCGCCGCGGCGAAGCTCGTACTCGAGGTCGAAGCTCTTCGTCCCGAGCCTCGCCGTGCGCACGCCGACCTCGATCTCGTCGCCGAAGCTCGCCGGAGCACGGAAGTCGAGCTCGACCCGTGCGAGGATCATCGCCATCTCGCTCGTGTCGGGCTTGTCGAAGGCGCCGAGCCGCCGCAGGAACTCGATTCGCGCGTTCTCGATCCAGGTCAGGTACACGGCGTTGTTCACGTGGCCCATCGGGTCGAGATCGCTGAATCGCGCGAGCTCGCGGTGCACGAACGGGAAACCGGCCACCCGAAGGATGGTATAGACGCGTGTATGGCCGGAGACCTGACGCGCGCATCCATCCACGCGCAGCCCGACTGGCTCCGGCAGGTCCCGACCGACCGGCGTCTGCCGGACGGCGTGCGCGTCGCCTACACGGGCTGTGGCACGTCGTTTCACGCGGCGCAGACCGGCGGGGAGGCGGTCCAGGCGCTCGAGGCCGTGCTCCGGCCTCCCGAGGCGGACCTGCTCGTCGTGGTCAGCCACGAGGGCGACACGCCGGTCACGCTCGAGGCGGCACGCGCGTTCCGCGGCCCGAAGTGGCTCGTCACGGGCAAAGCGGACAGCCCGCTCGGCGAGCTCTGCGACGAGGTCGTCGTGGCGACGCCCGAGATCGAGCAGAGCTGGTGCCACACCGCGAGCTACACCTGCGCAGTTGCGACGCTCGCCGCACTCCGCGGTGAGGACGTCTCGTGGCTCGCGGACGCCGTCGAGGAGGTGCTCGGCGAGCGCGAGCCGGTCTCGGGGCACGAGCGCTGGCTGATCGCGGGCGCCGGCCGCGACTGGCCAACCGCGCAGGAGGCCGAGCTCAAGCTTCGCGAGGGCGCCTTCGTCGCGGCCGAGTCGCACCACACCGAGCAGCTGCTGCACGGCTACCTCGCGGCCGTCGACGAGGGCGTTCGCTGCTTCGTGCTCGAGGGTGAAGGCCGGGCAGCGGAGCGCGCGCACGGAGCGGTGGAAGCGCTTCGCGTGCTCGGCTGCGAGACGACGCTCGTTCCGACGCGGCACCAGGTCGTGGACATCGTGCGCTTCCAGCTCCTCACGCTCGACCTCTCCGAGGCTCGGGGCGTCGACCCCGACCGCATCAGGCGCGACGACGAGCGCTGGGCGCGCGCTGCGGAGGTCTCTCGGTGAGCCGGTGCGAGTAATCCTGATCAGCCATCGGCAAGCAGCTCGCGCTCGCGCGCGGGCGTCAGGCCGACGCCTTCGGCGCGAGGGAGCTCGCGCTCGGCGTCCCAAGCGAGCGTGTCCGCGATCGTCTCCGCGAGCGGCCTGAAGCGGAGCCCCGCTCGCTTCGCCTTCGACACGTCGGTGCGGTGCGTCGCCGAGTACTCCGGCGTGACGATCCAGAGCGGGAGTTCCATCCACTCGCCGACGCCCGCAGCCACGAGGCGCTCTGACGGCACCCAGACGATCTCCGCGTCGCCCGAGACGCGCCGGCACTCGTCGAGCAGCTGCTCGAACGTGATCGTGTCGCCGGTCGCGTTGTAGACGCCGTCGAGCTCGTGCTCGGTCGCGGAGACGATCCAGTCGGCGAGGTCGCGCACGTCGATGAACTGCACCGCCTGGTCGGGCGGAGCAGGCGCGAGCAGCCGGCCGCCCTCGGCGACCCGACGCGGCCAGTAGGTGAAGCGGTCCGTTGGATCGTGTGGCCCGACGATCAGCCCCGGACGCACGACGAGCGCCCGCTCGCCGAAGGCATCCACGGCGATGCGCTCGCACGCCGCCTTCAGCGCGCCGTAGTGCTCGACGTCCTCGGCGTCGCGGTCGTCGAGCTCCGCGACCGGCGCGCCCTCGACCGGCGGGGTGCTCTGGTCGGCGTAGGCGGAGATGCTCGAGACGTAGACGTAGCGGCCGACGCGACCCTCGAGAGCCTCGACCGAGCGCCGCACCACGCGAGGGAGGAAGGTGGCGACGTCGAGCACCGCGTCCCACGCACGACCATCGAGCGGCGAGAGGTCGGCCGTGCGGTCGCCGCGGATCTGCTCCACCTCGGCGAAGAGCCCGGGATTCGTCTGCCCGCGGTTGAAGAGGGTCAGCTCGTGCCCGCGCTCGAGCGCGACGCCGACGAGCGCGCGACCGAGGAAGCGGGTGCCGCCGAGGACCAGGAGGCGCATGCATTCATCCTGCATGAAGCCGAAGTAAGCATTTCGCTGGTCGGGGTTTCGGCCCGGCCGCGGGCCGCCTACGGTCAGCCTATGGCCGAGAAGCTCCTCGTGATCCTGTGGGCGTTCGCCACCGCGTGGCTGGTGGCGCGCGTCAGCTCGCTCGTCGCGCGTCGCGTGCTGCTTTGGAACGACGAGCGGCACTGGGCCGGCGGCGCCGATCTCGCCGACCAGATGGCGAGCATCAAGCGGCGCGAGACGCTCGTCTCGGTGATCCGTGGCGCTGTCGCCTACCTGGCTTTCGCGGCTGCCGCCGTGGTGACGGTGGCGCAGCTCTCGGGTGGCGTGGATCGCCTCGCCGCGATCGCCGGCGCCTCGTTCCTCCTGATCCTCGTCGGCTTCTCGATTCAGCGCCTGCTCACGGACATCATCGCCGGGCTGACGATGTTCGTCGAACGGTGGTATTCCGTCGGCGACTCGATCGCGATCCCCGGGCTCGAGCTCCAGGGTGTCGTCGAAGACCTCTCCCTGCGGCGGACGAAGCTCCGCGCGCTGACCGGCGAGGTGATCCACGTGCACAACTCGCAGATCCAGGCAGTCCGCGTGCTGCCGAGCGGCGTGCGCGAGCTGACGATGCACGTCTTCGTCACGGAGCCCGAGGTCGCCCAGCAGCTCATCCAGCGCGTCGCCCGCCTGATGCCGGAAGGGCCCATGACGTTCGTCAAGCGTCCTTGGGTCTGCGGCTCCGAGGAGCTCGGCGACGGCATGCACCGGCTCGACCTGCGCGCGACGGTCGCGCGCGGCAGCGAGTGGCTCGCCGAAGGACACTTCGCCAGCGTGCTCAAGGAGCGCGCTCCCGACGGCGTGATCATGCACGGCCCCGTCTCGTTCGCGGGCGACGAGGGCGCGACCCGCACGTTCGCGCGCACGACTGCCGGCACGCGCTGGCAGCGCTCGGCCGCGTAGCCTAGAGCGCTAGAAGCGCTTCGAGCAGCCGGTCGACCTCGTTCGCGGTGTTGTAGTGGACGATCCCGATGCGCACGGCTCCAGTCGGCAGCCCGAGGCGGTCCATCACCTCGACCGCGTAGTAGTCGCCGGCCCACACCGCGACCTTCCGCTCCGCGAGTCGCGAGGCCACGACGTCCGGCGTCAGCGTCGTGTGCGTGACCGCGAACGTCGGGACGCGTCCCTCCATCGTCGGAAGGCCGTGGAGGCGCCAGCCGTCGGGCAGGTCCGCGAGGAGCTGTTCCCCGAGCGCCCGTTCGTGTGCGCGGATCGGGTCCCAGCCCACGTCGGCGACGTAGTCGACCGCCGCGACGAAGCCCGCGAGCAACTCGTGCGCGAGCGTGCCGGTCTCGAAGCGGGATCCGAGCGGTTCGTCGGCGGCGGGGCGGACCTTGTACGGCCGCCAGCGCTCGAGGACCTCGGCGCGGCCGAACGCAACTCCGAGGTGCGGCCCGAAGAACTTGTAGGGCGAGCAGATCAGCACGTCGACGCCGAGCGCCGCGACGTCGATCGGCGCGTGCGGCGCGAAGTGCACGGCGTCCGCCCACGCGAGCGCGCCCGCCTCGTGCGCCAGGTCGGCGACCGCCCGCGCGTCGACGAGCGTGCCGACGGCATTCGAGGCGAGCGGGAACGCGACGACCCGCGTCCGCTCCGAGAGCTTCGACCTGAGGTCGTCGAGGTCGAGCGTCGTGTCGTCGTTGAGCTCGACGAGCCGAACGTTGAGGTCGAGGTCGCGTGCGAGCTCGAGCCACGGGGCGACGTTGGCGTCGTGGTCGAGCTTCGTCGTCAGGATCTCGTCTCCGGCGTGCAGTTCCCGCCCGATCGTTCGGGAGAGTGCGAAGTTGAGGGTCGTCATGTTCTGGCCGAGCACGACCTCGTCGGGCGCGCAGCCGAGGAACATTGCCGCGGCGAGACGGGCGTCGGCCACGAGCGCGTCGCTCCGGACGCTTGCCTCGAACGGTCCGCCGAGGTTCGCGTTCGACTCCCGGAGGTACGCGGCGATCGCGTCGATCACCGAGTCCGGCACCTGCGTTCCGCCCGGGCCGTCGAACCGGGCCCAGCCGTCGTCGAGAGCGGAGAAACGCGCCCTGACGGCGTCGACGTCGAGGGCGAGCGCGGCCACGAGAACGAGGCTATCGTGAGAGCAATGGCCACGCTGACGCCCCCGAGGGAGCGCGAGCGGACACGGGGTCCCGGAGACGGGACCGGCGACGCGAGTCGCGTGATCGTGCTCAACGACGACCACAACACGTTCGACGGCGTTGCGTTCGCACTCGCCGCCGTGCTGCCGGGCGTCGACTTCGAGCGCGGCATGTCGTTCGCGAACAGGATCCACAACAGCGGCCAGGCGCTCGTCTGGAGCGGGCACCGTGAGCTGGCCGAGCTCTACTGGGAGCAGCTCGGCGGCCACGGCCTCACGATGGCGCCGCTCGAGCGCTGACCGCTCTCCCGTTCACGTTCCAGCGGTACTCGGGCTCGACGGTCAGCGATGCGCCGACGAAGCAATCGCGCTCGGCCTTGAACAGGAGCTCCGCGGTTCCTTCGTCACCCGGGTCCGGTTCGAGCGCGATCTCGTAGGACGCGACGATCTCGACGACGGCGTAGCGGTCCTCCGCTGCGCGCTTCGTGACGAGGGCGCGCCCTTCGCCGCGTCCGGACGCTTCGAGGCCGTCGCGTTCGGCGTGGTAGCGCAGGCTCTCGAGCGTGCACGTGAGCAGGGCCGCGACGAGGAAGTGATCGGGCTTCCAGGCCTCGGGCGCGTCGATCGCTCCCTTGCCGTCGGCGAGCAGGCCGCCGCCGTCCTCGAGGCGCACCTCGTACGTGAACTCCTTCGCCCGCACTGCCATCGTCGTATCCTCGTCGCGTGAGCGCTGAACGCCCTCTCGTGGTGTTGGGAGCGACTGGGTACACCGGCCGTCTCGTCGTCGAGCGGGCCCGCGAGCTCGGTCTGCCGCTGCGGCTCGTGGGGCGACGGCGGGAGGAGCTCGAGCAGCTGGCGCGCGAGGGAGAGGAGGTCCGCGTCGCGGACGCGCGCCACGAGGCCGAGCTGATCGAGGCGTTCGACGGTGCCTTTGCGGTCGCCTCGACGGCGGGGCCGTTCCTCGAGGTGGGCACCAAGCCCGTCGGTGCGGCGATCGCAGTCGGTGCCCACTACCTCGACACGACCGGCGAGCAGGCGTTCGCGCGGGTGGTGTACGAAGGCTTCGGCGAGTCCGCGGAGGAGCGCGACGTCGTGCTGCTGACCGCGTTCGGCTTCGACTACGTCCCCGGCGACCTCGCGGCGCGGCTTGCGGCCGAGGGTCTCGACGAGCCGCTCGACGAAGTGGTCGTCGCGTACGCGACCGATGGTCAGGTCACATCCGCCGGGACGCGCCGGACGATCGGGCACGTGATGGGCCAGCCGCAGGTCGCCTGGGAAGGCCGCCTCGTTCCGTCGCGGTTCGGGAAGACGACGCGCCGCGTCCGCTTTCCCTCGGGCGAGAGGTCCGTGGTCGAGTGGGCCGGAACCGAGCCGCTGACGGTTCCGCGGCACACCCGCGTGCGGAGTGTGCGGTCCTACTTCGCGGCTCCTCGCCCGGTCGCCCTCGCGGGGCTCGTCGCGCCGCTCGTGGCGCCGTTGATGCGTCAGAGCGGGCGAGTCGGCGGGAACCCGTCGGCGACGGGGCGGGCGGGCAACAACTGGACCGTGGTCGCGGAGGCGCGCCGTGGCGGCGAGGGTCGACGCGCGACGCTGGTCGGCCGAGACGTGTACGGGCTGACCGCGCTGCTCGTCGCGCACGGCGCGCGTGCGCTTCGGGACGGAGAGGCGCGGGGAGTGGGCGCCCTCGCACCTGCGGAGGCCTTCGACGTCCACACGTTCGCGCCGAGGCTCGCGCCGCTGCTCGAAGTCGCAGCTTTGGACAGGTTTTGACGTCCGACCGCCGTTCTAGCGTGCGGTCATCATGCGACGCCTCAGGCCACTGACGGAGGCCGAGTGCTACGCCCGCTGCTACGGCGGCGGAGGGGACGACGTTCGGGTGCTGCGGCTCGAGCCTCGCCGGTCGCGAGTCGTGGTGCGCCTCTCGGGCGAGGAGCTTCGCCGCCGCTTCGAGGAGCGCCTGGACGCACGCGAGCCCGAGGTCGAGGCCGCCTAGACCGCCCGCCGTCGTCGGAACGCAGGGACGAATCGCCACACATCCGGCACGATCGCGGCACCCATGCGTCACAGAAACTCGCGTACCGTTGGTCATGGGGCGCTCGATCGTCCCCCCGAGGGGGCTGCGCTGAGCGCGATCCCCGACGTCCTCGGCCGGCATCTCCGCGTGCTCTTTTGCGGGATCAACCCGGGACGCGTCTCCGCGGCGGCGCGGGCGCACTTCGCGAATCCGCGCAACGACTTCTGGCGGCTGCTGCACGACGCGGGCTTCACCCGTCGGCTGCTGACGCCGGCCGAGCAATGGCTGGCTCTCGACGACGGGGTTGGCGTCACGAACGCCGCGCACCGCACGACGCCGGGCTCGTCAGACCTCCGCAGCGCCGACTTCGCCGGTGGCGCGGAACGGCTCGAGCAGCTCGCGCGCGACTTCGAGCCGGTCTGGCTCGCCTTCGTCGGCAAGGAGGCGTACCGCGGGGCGTTCAAGGAACGCGCGCAGCTCGGTGTGCAAGACCGGACGCTCGGCCCGCGCACGCGACTCTTCGTCCTACCGTCAACGTCCCCCGCGAACGCCGCTGTCCCTTGGGCGGAGCGGCTCCACTGGTTCGAGGAGCTCGCGCGCGCGAGCCTGCCCGTCGTGCGTCCCGCCGCGCGCGCGATCCTGCTCGACCGCCGCGACCGCGTGTTCCTCCACCGCTTCGTCCTCCCGGGAGACCCCGGCGTCTGGATCACTCCCGGCGGCGCGCTCCAACGTAGTGAGTCGCCCGAGGACGCGCTCCGCCGCGAGCTCGCAGAAGAGCTGCAGCTCACCAAGGTCGACCTCGGACCCTGGGTGTGGACGCGCCGCCACGTGTGGTTCTGGCCGGCGCGCGGCCAGATCTACGACACGCGCGAGCAGTTCGCGCCCGTCCGGGTCGCCGACGTCCGAGCCGTCAGGCCGACCTCGCACGACTCCCTCTTCGCGGGGCCGGACGCGCGCGAAGAACATCGCTGGTGGACGATCGACGAGCTCGAGCGGAGCGAGGACGAGTTCGCACCGCGCTCGCTGGCGACACACCTGCGCGAGCTGATCGCGCACGGTCCGCCGAGCCCGCCGCTCGACGTCGGCCGCTAGGTAGGAGGGCTTGATGAAACGGGCGCTGTGCCGCCGGGCCGCGCTGGGCGGCGCGATGCGGCGTCCTCGGTCGCGC
>JBDTVA010000049.1:0-7838 GCA_040007455.1 Actinomycetota bacterium
TGCCCGCAGGGCGACCTGCGTCTCGTCGAGCCGCGGCTCGCGCGTCGTCAGCCGCTGAAGGAGCAACCCCGGAACGAGGAACGCCCGCGCGACGCGGTGCGTGCGTCCTTCGATCGCCACCCAGAGCTCCATCGTCAGCGACAGCGAGAGAATCGCGACGGCGGCAGCCGGCAGCGACCAGGCAATGCGGTCGAAGACAACGGCGACCGGCAGCACGAGCGCGGCGAAGTTCGTGCCGCAGCGAGCAGCGAACCGCGAGGGGCGCGTGATGCCCGACCACGTCGAGAGCAGGTTCCCCTGCTCGACGGCCGCGATCGCGCGGTGCTCGGCGCCGTGGAGGCGCAGCGTGCGCCCGCGCATGAGCCACGCGAGCATAACGACCGACAGGAGTACCCCGACGACCGACTGGAGCAGCGAAGGCAGGAGGAAGAGCGCGAGCGGCGCGAGCACGATCGCAATCAGCAGCCAGCGCTCGCCGGAGCGAACGACACCGTCGCGCCGCACCACGGGCGAGATCGCGGAGCCGAGCCGAAGCAGCCCGCGGACGAGCGGAACCCGGCGCAGCGCCTTCGGTGCACGCGGCATCTCGCCCTCGCGGAGCGACCCGTCGACGCCCGCGAACGCCCAGAACCGCTCCCCGACGATCACGACGCCGTTCGGCCGCGCCATTCCGCCGAGTCGCGGCAGCCGCGGGAGCGCGTCGGCTCGCGCGAAGAGGTCGAGGAGGGCGGGACGGTCCACCCACTCAGCATCGTCAAAGGAAGGCCGCCCGGCAATCCGCCGGGCGGCCTATTCATTCAGTGTCTGGGTCCTAGCTTGCTACCAGCGGCCGCGGCCGAAAAAGCCGAGCAGCGCCAGCACGAGAACCACGATCAAGACGATCCAGAGAATTGACACGAACGCCCCTTTCGTCGATTGCTCGCATCAGGATGATCACCTCTAGAACGGAGAAGTCCCGTGAGAGGATGCGGGTGTGATCTCCCACTGGGACGAAGCGGAAACCGAGCGCGCCGAGCTCGGACTTCTGGCGGCCGCGTTCCTCGAGACGTGATCGCCCACTGGGACGATCTCGAACCGACGCACGAGGCCGAAGGAACGATCGAGTTCGACGGCTACGACCTCGGCGAGGCGGCCGGAACGCTCGCGGTCGGAGTCACCCGAGCGCGCGTGCGTCCCGGCAAGCAGTCGTCGCCGGTCCACATCGAGGTTGCCGAAGAGGAGATCTTCTTCGTCCTCGACGGGACGGGGCTCTCGTGGCAGGACGGCGAGACGTTCGAGGTGGGTGCCGGCGACTGCATCGTCCACCGCGTCGGCGAGGAAGCGCACACGCTGATCGGCGGTCCACAAGGCCTCGACGTGCTCGCGTTCGGGGAACGCAGCATCCCGCCGATCACCTGGCTGCCGCGTCCGCGCGTCGTGCGCGCTGGCGTCTCGCTCGAAGTGCCGCCGATCGACCCGTGGGCGCTCGAGGCTGCTCAGGGCGAGCTCGAGCTGCCGGCTGTGAGTCCGCGACGCACGAACATCGTGAACCTCGACGACGTCGAGACCGAGTCGGGCTGGCGCAACCTCGGCCGAGCCGGCGGCTCCGTCCGTACCGGCCTCAAGCACGTCGTCGTCCCAGCCGGCGAGCTGCACTGCCCTCCCCACTGCCACGCCGGATCTTCGTCCTCCTCGCGGGCCACGGTCTCCTCGAGCTCACTCCCGTCCCTGACGCGGCGGACGGCGGCGCGATCGCCGAGCAGCACGACGTCCGCGCCGGTCACATCGTCTCGCGGCCCCCCGGCACCGGGATGGCCCACGCTTTCCGGGGAGGGGAGGGCGGCATGACCCTGCTCGCCTACGGGCAGAGGCTCCGCAACGAGATCCTCTACTACCCCCGTTCCAACAAGATCTACTTCCGCGGCGTCGGAGTCATGGCGCGGCTCGACCACCTCGCCTACGAGGTCGGCGAGGAGTCCACTGTCTGACAGAGGAACGAGGCCGCTACCATCGAACCGAGGGTGGTCATGGCCCTTGCACGGCTACTTCCACGACCCAATACGCGGACCAAACCCGCGAAAGGACCGACCTTGGTACGGGTGATCGCACTCGCCAACCAGAAGGGCGGCGTGGCGAAGACCACGACCACCCTGAACCTGGCCGTCGCCTTGAAAGAGAAGGGGATGAGAGTCCTCTGTGTCGACCTGGACCCGCAGGGCAACCTGACCATGAGCCAGGGGCTGAACCCGGACGAGATCGACCGCTCGATGTACGACGTCCTCGTCCACAAGCTGCCGATCGAGCAGGTGATCCAGGAGCGCGAGATCGACCTCGCCGTCTCCTCGATCGACCTCGCCGGCGCCGAGCTCGCCCTCGCGTCGATGATCGGACGCGAGCGCGCGCTCGAGAAGGCGCTCGTCTCGATCCGCGACCGCTACGACTACATCCTTTTCGACACACCGCCCTCTCTCGGGCTCCTGACGATCAACGCGTTCGTCGCCTCCGACGGCGTGATCGTCCCCGTCCAGACCGAGTACCTCGCGCTCCGCGGCCTCGTCCAGCTCGAGAACACCTTGGCGATGGTGCGCGAGAACCTGAACCCGAACGTCCAGATCATGGGGATCCTTGCGACCATGTTCGACAAGCGGCTGGTCAACTCCCGCGAGGCGGTGGACATTCTCCTCGAGAACTTCGGAGACCTCGTGTACGAAACGCGAATCCGCAAGCTCGTCCGCTACGCGGAGGCGCCGGTGAAGGGACAGTCCGTTCTCGCGTACGATCCGACCGGCGAGGCGGCGAAGATGTACCGCGACTTGGCGAAGGAGGTGCTCAATGGCGCGAAGGCGCGCGAGCATGCGTGAGGGCCCGCTCGCGGAGCTCTTCCGTGCGACCGAGGCTGCACAGCGCCAGGCGGAGCGCGAGGCGTCGGGGGAGACCTCGCCGCCGGCGCCTGGAGAGAGCGCCCCCCTCGAGCCCCACGAGGAGACGGTCGAACACGTCCCGACGTTCGAGCGGAGCGCGCCTGCGCCGCCGCCGCTGCCGCCGGTCACGGTCACGCCTACGCCGGTGACGCCCGAGCCGGAGCGGCCGCCGCTCGCCGCCGTGCCGGAGCCCGAGCTCGAGCGCATCCCGCGCTACGAGCCGCCGGTCACGCGCCTCGAGCCGTTGCCCGAGCCTGCGCCTCGCCTGCACCGCGTGCCGCGGACCGACTCGGGCGCGTACCTCGCCGTAATCCGCGTCGTCGGCGTCGGCGGCGCCGGCCTGAACGCGATCCACCGGATGATGGACGCCGGGATCAGCCAGGTCGAGTTCGTCGCGGTCAACACCGACTTGCAACAGCTGCAGATGTCTGACGCCGAGGTGAAGCTCCACATCGGCCGCGACCTGACGAAGGGCCTCGGCTCGGGATCCGACCCCAAGGTCGGCAAGGCGGCGGCGGAAGAGTCGTACGACCAGATCAAGCACGCGCTTCGCGGCTCCGACATGGTCTTCGTGACCGCGGGCGAAGGCGGCGGCACCGGGTCCGGTGCGGCGCCGGTGGTCGCGCGGATCGCGCGCGAGCTCGGCGCGCTGACGGTCGGCATCGTGACGACGCCGTTCCCGTTCGAGGGAACGAAGCGCAAGGCGCAGGCCGACGCGGGCGTCGACGAGCTGCGCCGCAATTGCGACACCGCGATCGTCATCCCCAACGCGAGGCTGCTCGAGGTGCTCGACAAGTCGACCTCGATGCTCGACGCGTTCAAGATCGCCGACGACGTCCTCCGCCAGGGCGTCCAGGGCATCACCGACCTGATCACGCTGCCCGGCCTGATCAACCTGGACTTCGCGGACGTCCGCACGATCATGAAGGACGCCGGGACGGCGCTGATGGGAATCGGCTTCGCTACCGGCGACAACCGCGCCGCCGAGGCGGCCGAGCGTGCGCTGCGCTCGCCGCTGATCGACACCGAGCTGATCGGCGCCAAGGGGATCCTGCTCTCGATCGCCGGCGGCAGCGACCTCTCGCTGCTCGAGGTGAACGAGGCCGCCGAGGTGATCCGCCGCGGCGCGACGGACGACACGAACATCATCTTCGGCGCGACGATCGACGAGCGCCTCGCCGGGCAGATGTGGGTCACCGTCGTCGCCACGGGTCTAAGGGATAAGAGCGGCCACCGCGAGCGGCCATTGCGTGAGCGCCCACTGTTCGGCCGCGGCGACGACGACGAGCTGCAGCCGCCGAGCTTCCTGACCGACCCGTAGACGAGTCGGCACACACTCGGCACACGCGCGTCACAGACGTGTTGCGCAAAACTCGATAGCGTTGGTCATGGGATGCTCGTTGCACCCCCCCATTGGGGGCGGACCTCGAAAACCGCGAAGGTTCCCCGCGCTAGACGAGGACCAACGAGCCGACGAACGCCGCCGCGACGACCGCCGTCGCGCCGCCGACCGCCCAGCGCGGGACTGGCACGCGCGAGAGGTACAGCGTGCCCGCGGACCCGAACGTGATCCCGACGAGCGTCTCGACCGCGTGGAACGCGATCCCCGTCGAGAGCGCGGTCGTCATGTCGACGCCCTGCGCCTGGAGCGCGATCGCAATCGCGCCGCTCTTCAGACCGATGTTGCCGGGCGTGATCGCGAACAGTCCCGCGAGGTCGATCGCCGGGACGACAAGGAGCGCGGTGAGCACGGGCGCGGGAACGCCCACCGCGGCTGCGACCGCCGCTGCCGCCGCGACCCGCGCGACGGTTGCCGCAGCGACCCACGCGGGCACGCGGCCGATCAGCGGTGCGAGCAGGAGAGCGACGATCGCAATCGGCTTCATCGTCGCGAGCAGGAGAACACCGACGCACCCGAGGCGCGCTACAGCAACGCCCGCGAGCGCTTTGCCCGCGGTCAGGCACTTGTGGTCGCCGGGCGAGGCCTTGGCGAAGAGCGCGAGCCGTACTGCGTCACCGGCATGCGCCGGCGCAAAGGAGTTGACGAGCGAGCCGACTCCGTAGCGTGCGTAGGCGTCGAGCCGGTCGGGCAGCTTCGTCGCGGCGCGCCAGGCCGAGGCCGAGCAGAAGAGCGCTGCGACGAACGCCGCGGCCGCGAGCCAGAGCCAGCCGGTGTTCGCGTCCTCGAGTGCGACGAACGACTCGCCGAGCTGATCTCGGAAGTGCGGCATGAGGGCGGCGAACACGGCGAGCCCAGCCAGCCCAGCTGCTGAGAGCAGGATCGTTCGCTTGTCGAGGGCTTCGCGAAACATTCAGTGGGTGAAACGGCGGAGCATCCCGGCCGGCTACGGGAGGGGAGATGGAGAGAGGAAGGCCGGAAGTCCCGGGAACGCTTGAGGCGCGACCGGCGCCTGTGCTGGCGCGATGACCTCCAAAGTGTGCCTGCCCGATGTAAGCGATTCCGAACCGCTCGGGGTCGGGCCGGGGCTCGGCAGATCGAAGTTCATTCCGACCGCGTGCATCAGCAGAAACGACGCTGCGAACAGGACCGCACCCGCGACCGCGAGCCGAGCATCGTCGCGATGCTGACCAAGGAGACTCCCCACATCTCTCCTATCGGCGCGTAGGCTCAATCCATGAAGGGCGCAGTCGCCGCCGGGCACCCCCTCACGGCCGAGGTGGGCGCCCGAACCCTGGAGCGAGGCGGGAACGCGGTCGACGCGTGCGTGGCCGCGGGGTTTGCCTCATGGGTGACCGAGAGTCCCTTGACCGGGCCAGGGGGCGGCGGGTTCATGCTCGTCCACACCGCGCGCGACCGCCGGACGCGCGTCTTCGACTTCTTTGTCGCCGTGCCGAGCGGCCCACTGGCGGAGCCCGAGGCGGTCACGGTGATCTTCGAGGGCTCGCAGTCGCAGAGCTTCCGCATCGGCCCCGCTTCCTGCGCGGTCCCCGGCACCACGGCCGGCCTGGAGACCGCGCATCGGGCGCACGGCTCGCTGCCGTGGGCGGACCTGTTGCAGCCCGCGGTCGAGCTCGCCGACAGCGGCTTCGAGGTGACGGAGCGCCAGGCGTTCCTGCACAGGATTCTCGCCCCGATGCTCGCAGCGACGCCGTGCAACGGTCTGGAGACCGGCGACCGCCTCGCCTGGCCCGAGCTCGGCCGGACCCTCGAACGGATCGCTCGAAGCGGCGCGGCGGCGATCTACTCCGGCGACGTGGCGCGAGAGCTGGCGCGAGCCGTTCCCGCGATCACGGCCGCCGACCTCGACAGCTACCGCGTGATCCGGCGCCGGCCGCTTCGCTCCCCCTACCGCGGCGCGGAGTTCGTCTCGAACCCGCCGCCGTCCTCAGGCGGCGCCCTGATCGCGTTTGGGCTGCGGCGGCTCGAGAAGCCGGGGCGCTCCGGCTCGCCCGCCGCGGTCGCGCTGCTCGCCCGCGTGATGGAGGAGCAAACGCACGCCCGCACCCGCAGACTGACCCGCACGCTCGGCGAGGTGGGCGGGACGACGCACATCAGCGTCCTCGACGCAGCGGGCAACGCCGCCGCCCTCTCGGTCTCGACGGGGAGCGGCTCGAACGTCGTCGTCCCCGGCACCGGCGTCCACATGAACAACATGCTCGGCGAGTTCGACCTCGCCGGCACCCTGCCGAAGCCGGGCGAGCGGATGATGAGCATGATGTCCCCGTCGCTCGTGCTCGTGGACGGGCGCCCACGCCTCGTCGTCGGCAGCGCCGGCTCGAGCCGGCTCCGCGGCGCGGTCCTCCAGACCGTCGTCAACGTGCTCGGCCACGACCTCGACGTCGCGAACGCGATCGCCGCGCCGCGCGTGCACCTCGAGGGCGACGTGCTCCACCTCGAGCCGCCGCTCGAGTCCGGCGACGTCCCCTACGAGGTCGCGCGCTGGAACGAGCGCAACCTCTTCTTCGGCGGCGTCTCCGCGGTCGAGCAGCTGCCGGACGGAACCTTGGGCGCCGCCGGCGACCCTCGCCGAGGCGGCGCCGGGCTCGTCGTTCTGTAATCCCCCGAACGGGACTGGGCCGCTCGTGCGCGAGGGCCGATCTGAGGAGCGTGTCGTTCCACGTCGACTCCACGCCGGGCGCGTACGCGGCCACACGCGTCCGCCTCCACACCATCCGCTCGCTCGTCCTGATCGGCGCGTTCGCGCTCGCCGGAACGCTCCCGCTCCTGCTCTCCCTGGCCTTCGACGTGCCGTTCCGTCTGACCGCGCCGGTCGTGCTGATCCTCGCGGTCTTCTATTGGGCCGCAGAATCGGAGACCGCTCTGATGGAGCGCTGGCTCAAGGGGCGAAACGGCGAGCTCGCGGTCGGTGGGGCACTGGAGGAGCTGCGCTGGGAGCGGTACATCGTGCTCCACGACATCCCGGCGGCCGGCGAGGGGAACATCGACCACATCGTCTGGGGGCCTAACGGGGTGTTCCTGATCGAGACGAAGTTCCGGAGCTACCTCCCCGTCCACCTCACCAAAGCAAAGCGGCAGTCGGCGAGGCTGCACGACGAGCTCGAGGTCTGGGTCACACCGGTGATCTGCCTGGCCACCCGCGAGCGCGAGCCGTACCGTCACGAAGGCGTCTGGGTCATGGGGCTCGACGCGCTGGTTCCGTGGATCCGCGAGCAGTCCAACACGCCGGCGGAGTTCGACCGCCTCGCCCGCTTCGCGGAGCTCCTCTAGTCGTGCGGCTGCGGCGCGGCGTGCTGTTCTTCGGCCTCGTGGGCCTGCTCGTCCTGTCGCTGGTCCGTGCGGGCGAGGTGCAGCTCGTGACGGTTGCGCTGATCGTCGCGCTCGCGGTCGCGCTGCACCGCGCGGGCCCGCAGCGGGTCTAGGGCACTAGCCTTGCGGCGTGAGCCGCGACTTCACGATCCGTCCCGCCGACCCCGGCGACGCCGCCGCGCTCGTCGCCCTCGCGAACGAGGTCAGCG
>JBDTVA010000050.1:0-7763 GCA_040007455.1 Actinomycetota bacterium
GCGCTCGGCGCGACCCAGTGGCAGGTGACGTCTCGGCAGGTGCTCCCGGCCGCGCTCCCCGGGATTGCGACGGGCTCGATCCTCTCCCTCTCGCGGGGCATCGGCGAGACCGCGCCGCTGATCATGGTCGGAGCGGTGACCTACGTCGCGTTCGACCCGACGATCCTCGGGCCGTTCACGGCGCTGCCGATCCAGATCTACCAGTGGGTGCGACTCCCCCAGGAGGAGTTCCGCTCACTCGCCGCGGCTGCGATCATCGTGCTGCTCGGCATCCTGCTGAGCCTCAACGCCGTCGCCATCTGGCTCCGGAACCGCTACCAGAGGAGGTGGTGATGAGCGTGACGGACACGAGCCCGACCGTGAAGATCGCCGCAGACCTGACCCGCACGCCCGCCCCGGAGCACAAGGACGTCGTGTTCGACGTGCAGGACGTCGGCGTGTCGTACGACGGCAATCTCGCAGTGCGCGAGGTCTCGCTGCCGATCTACAGCAACGAGGTGACGGCGATCATCGGGCCCTCGGGCTGCGGAAAGAGCACGTTCATCCGGGTCTTCAACCGCATGAACGACCTGATCCCGGGCGCGAAGGTGCACGGCAAAGTGCTCTACCACGGCGAGGACCTCTACGGGAAGGAGGTCGACTCCGTCGAGGTGCGGAAGCAGATCGGGATGGTCTTCCAGAAGCCGAACCCCTTCCCGAAGTCGATCTACGACAACGTCGCCTTCGGGCCGCGCGTGCTCGGGTGGAGGAAGGGGCTCGACGAGCGCGTCGAGGAGGCGCTGCGGCGAGCGGCGCTCTGGGACGAGGTCAAGGACCGACTGAAGAAGAACGCCCTCGGGCTGTCGGGCGGCCAGCAGCAGCGCCTCTGCATCGCGCGCGCGCTTGCGACAGAGCCCGACGTGATCCTGATGGACGAGCCGGCCTCCGCGCTCGACCCGATCGCGACGACTCGGATCGAGGACCTCATGCACGAGCTCAAGCGCCACTACACGATCTTGATCGTCACGCACAACATGCAGCAGGCCGCCCGCGTCGCCGATATGACGGCGTTCTTCTCCGTCGACATCGCGCCCGAGGGGGATCGCACCGGCATCCTCGTCGAGTACGACGAGACGTCGAAGATCTTCACGCAGCCGAGCGACCAGCGGACGGAGGACTACGTGACGGGGAGGTTCGGATGAGAGTCGGCTTCCAGAAGGGGCTCGACCGACTGGAAGCGTCGATCCACGAGGAGGGAACGCTGGCAATGCGCTCGCTGCGCGGGGCGCTCAACGCACTCGTTCAGCAGGACGAGGAGCTTGCCGACGAGGTGATCGCCTTCGACGACGAGATCGATGCACGCTACCTCGCGGTCGAGGAGGGCATCCAGGAGCTGCTCGCACGGCAGACGCCCGTCGCGAGCGACCTGCGGCTCGTGCTCGCGATGCTCCACATCAACTTGCACCTCGAGCGGATCGGCGACTACTGCGTCACGATCGCGAAGCTCGTGAAGCTCGCGCCGCCCGTCGCACCCGACCGGATGTTCGTCGACGCGTTCGAGGAGATGGGCGCGCGCGCGGAGGAGATGATCCGCGTCGCGCTCGACTCGTTCGCCGCGCGGAACCTCGAGCAAGCGGAGATGCTCGTCGACCTCGACGAGCTGATCGACCGCGCGAACCGGCGCTTCGTCCAGCAGGTGCTCTCCTTCGGGCGCGACCCGAAGCTCCACGAATGGGGCTTGCGGATGATCATCGTCTCGCGCTGCTTCGAGCGGATCGGCGACCACGCGGTCGACATCGGCGAGCGGGTGGCGTTCCTCGTCTCGGGCGAGTTCCGCGAGTTCACGGACGCGTCCCATTCCGACGAGTAGGACCGGCCCCTGTCGCTATATTCCGTGTAGCGATGCGCACGATGAACCCGATCCACGAGACGACCTCGTGCGCTGTGGCGGCCTGCACCGAGATCCTCGGCGCGAAGTGGACTGCGCTCCTCGTGCACGACCTCTCCGAGGGCGCGCGCCGGTTCACCGAGCTCGAGGCGGCTTGCCCTGGCATCTCCCCGCGGACGCTCTCAGAGCGGCTGCGAGCGCTCGAGGAAGGCGGGATCCTGCTTCGCACGAGCTACCCGGAGCGCCCGCCGCGCGTCGAGTACGAGCTGACCGAGAAGGGGCGTGGCCTGCTCCCGGTGATCGAAGAGATGCGCCGCTACGGCCACACGTGGCTCGTTCAGTGCTGAGCTAGCGCGAGCGAGGCAGGTCGGCGAAGGCCAAGTAGAGCTCGCGCGCCGCGTCGTACGCCTTCGTCAGGTACTCGACCGGGAGCTTCTCGTTCGGTGAGTGGACGCTCGACTCCGGCAGCGCGACGCCCGTCAGGACGACCGGCATCCCGCGTTCTGTGACCGCCGCCATGATCGGGAGCGTGCCGCCGCCGCGCACGAGCAGCGGCTCTCGGCCGAAGACCTTCTCGAACGCCTTCATGCCGAGCTGGATCGCAGCCGACTGGGGGTCGACGACCGACGCCGGCGTCCCCTTGTCGTAGCGCAGGTCGATCTCGGCACCTTCCGGCGCGGCCTCGCGGACGAGCTGCTCGACGGCTTTGCGGATCGTCTCGACGTCCTGACCGGGCGCGAGCCGAACGGTGAAGTTCGCCTGCGCCGACGTGACGGTCGTCGTGTTCTTCAGCCCCGGCTTGCCCCCGAGGATGCCGTTCACGTCGACGGACGACTCGGCGGTCGTGCGAAGCCAGAACTCGTCGGCCGCGCGCTCGTCGTACGGGCTCGCGCCCGCCTCGCCGAGCATCTCCGCGCCGCTCGGGATCGCGTTCCAGCTCTCCTCTTCCTCGGGCGACGCAGGGATGATCCCCTGTCGCAACGGCTCGGGCAGGCGCCCGTCGCGGGGCATGATCCCGCCCAGCGCTTGCATCAGCGCGTGGATCGCGTTCAGCGCCGCGTTGCCGTACATCCCCGAGTGCAGGTCGCGGGCACCGGTCTTGACGACGAGGTCGAACGCGACGAGCCCTCGCGTCCCGGTGCAGAACTGCGGGACGTCGCGGCGCTCCATCCCGCCGTCGAAGATCACGCACACGTCGGCCCCACGCTCGTCGGCGTTCACCCAGTCGACGATCGACGTGCCGCCGATCTCCTCCTCGCCGTCCGAGGCGACGCGGATGTTCACGGGCAGTGCGCCTTCGTCCGCGAGGTCGACAGCGGCGCGCAGGATCGAGTAGAGCTGGCCCTTGTCGTCCGCCACGCCGCGCGCGTAGAGCCAGTCGTCCTTGATCGTGGGCTCGAATGGGTCGCTGTCCCAGAGGTCGACCGGCGCCGGCGGCTGCACGTCGAAGTGCCCGTAGACGAGGACGTTCGGTGCGTTGCCGAAATCGGTCGACGCGGGGATCTCGCCGATCACCATCGGCTGCGCGTCCGTCTCGACCAGCTCGGCCTTGCCACCCTTCGCAGAGCGAACGAGGTCGCGCACCCACTCGCCCGCACGCCGCACGTCGGCGGCGTGGTTCGGATCCGCGCTGACCGAGGGGATGCGGAGCAGGTCGTAGAGCTCTTCGAGGTGCGCGGCGGCGTTCATGGCTGCGGAAGTCTATTCACCGCGGAAAGTGCGAAGCACTTTCTGCGGCTCTTACGCGGCTGCGTCGCGGAGCGTCTGGCTGTCCGACAGCGCTCGGAGCTTCTTCAGACTCTGGTTCTCGATCTGGCGGATCCGCTCGCGCGTGACGTTGAACGTGCGACCGACCTCGTCCAGCGTGCGCGGCGGCTTGCCGTCGAGCCCGTAGCGGAGCTCGAGCACCTGACGCTCGCGCGGCGAGAGCATCTCCAGCACCTTCTTGAGCGCCTCCTTGCGGAGCGTCGTCTCGGCCTCTTCCTCGGGCGCCGGTGCGGAGTCGTCCCTGAGGAAGTGACCGAACTCGGACTCCTCCTCGTCGCCGACGGGCTTCTCGAGGGAAACCGGTGTTTGCGCGCTGCGGCGGATCTGCTCGACCTCGTCGGTCGTCAGCTCGAGCTCTTTGCCGATCTCGAACGACATCGGCTCGCGACCGAGCTCGGCGCGGAGCTTGCGCTCGGCGCGCGCGATCTTGTTCAGCTTCTCGACGACGTGCACCGGCATGCGGATCGTCCGCGCCTTGTCGGCGAGCGCGCGCGCGACGGCCTGGCGGATCCACCACGTGGCGTAGGTCGAGAACTTGAAGCCCTTGCGGTAGTCGAACTTCTCGGCGGCGCGCACGAGGCCGATCGTTCCCTCCTGGATCAGGTCGAGGAATGGCAGCCCCTGGTTGCGGTAGCGCTTCGCGATCGAGACGACCAGCCGGAGGTTCGCCTCGACCATCTCCTGCTTCGCGCGATGGTCGCCGCGCTCGATGCGCTTCGCGAGCTCGACCTCCTGCGCGGCGGTGAGCAGGTCGACCTTCCCGATGTCCTTCAGGAAGAGCTGCAGCGAGTCGGTCGAGATCTCGCGCTCGACCGGCGCGGCAACCTCTTCCTCCACCACTGCCCCGTCGACCACCGAGATCTCGAGGCTCTCGAGCGTCTCGAAGAACGAGTCGAGCACGCCGGGCTCGAGGTCGAGCTCGACGAGCGCGAGCGCGATCTCTTCCGCCGTGAGCGAGCCTGCCACCTTGCCTGTCTCCAGCAGAGCCTTCGCCTCGTCGGTGGCGAGCATCGCCTCGACGTTCAACTCCGTCCCCGGAATCACCGTTGCTGTTTCGCTCACGTTCCCCCTCCAAGGCCCGTGCATGACCAACCCACCCTCGAGCTCACCTTACGGCCACGTCGGACAGAGTCAATGTCCTCGGTGGCGGCGGAAGTGTGCCTGAGGCCACGGACGGCCGCCATAGGCCGTTCGGCTCATCTTTTCCGAAACCAGGACCCATGCCCTAGAGACGGTCGAGAAAGCGCTTCGCTTCCCGCCCCAGGCGGGTCTTCGGGCCGAGGGCCCGCACCTGCCGGAGCTGCCGCTTCGCCCCCTCGGCGTCGCCGGTCCACACGAGCAGCAGCCCGAGGTGGAAGCGGACGGTCTGCGCGCGGGGGAAGCGGTTGGTCAACGGGCCGAGCCGCGAGAACGCGGCCGCCGGCTCGTCCTTGTCGAACCGTGCCACGGCGGCCGCCGTGAGCGTCTCGGGATCGTCGGGAGCGAGCCTCACGGCGTCGTCGAAGATCCGCCTCGCCGACACCGGCATCCCGAGCCTCTGGAGCGCGGAGCCGTAGTGCAGCCTTGCCACTTTCGTCCGAAGGTGCGCCAGGAGCGCCAGCTGCTCGACCGGCGGGCGGTGGGCGAGCGCGGCCGGGAACGGCTCGCTCGGCACGAAGAGCGGGAGGCCCGGCGCGAACGTCGGGTGCAGGAAGTCGTCCGCGCGCACCGCGTACGGGGTGTTCGGCTGCAGCCGCGCGGCCGCCTCGAGCTCGGTGCGCGCCGCTCGCTCGGCCCCGGTCGTCGCGAGGACGATGCCCTCGTGGAGGCGGACGGCGGAGCTGGACTGGGGCAGCGCCTCGAGCGCCGTCATCGTGTCGGGCCACGAGGCGAACGCCGCCCCGATCTTCGCCTCGGGGGAGGCGTAGCGCTCGAAGATCCGGCGCGCGTCGTCGAGCCGGCCGTCCGCGTAGAGCCGCGAGGCGCGACGGACGTCGCGCGCCTGGGCGTCGTCGCGCACGCCGAGGTCGAGGAAGAGCGGCGGCGGGTCGACGGCGGACGTCGCGGGCTCGTTGCGCGTCAGGGCGACGACGCCGAGCGCCGCGGCGACCGCCACGGCGCACACCGTGCCGACGATCGTCCAGATGCGGGCGGGCGGGGACATGGAACAGGTCGCTACACTTTGGAAAGCAATGGCAACGTCGAGCGAGACTCCGACCGTCAGTTTGCGTGAAGCCGCCGACCTGCTCGCCGGGGACGCGCTTTTCCTCGACGTCCGCGAGCAGGGCGAGTGGGACCTCGGGCACGTCCCGCACGCGGTCCACATCCCCCTCGGCGTGCTGGAGGACCGCGTGGCCGACGAGCTCTCGGACCGCGAGCGCGAGGTCGTCGTCTACTGCGCGCACGGCCGCCGCTCGCTCGCAGCGCTCGCGACGCTGCGGGCGCTCGGGTACGAGCGCTCCCGCCACCTTTCCGACGGGTTCGAGGAATGGGAGAAGAGCGGCTTCCCCGTGGTCGTCCCGTCGACCCTGGAACCCGACCAGCGGCGCCGCTACAGCCGCCATCTGCTGATCCCCGAGCTCGGCGAGGCCGGCCAACGGCGGCTGCTCGAGTCGAGCGTGCTCCTGATCGGCGCCGGCGGGCTCGGCTCGCCCGCCTCGCTCTACCTCGCCGCCGCAGGAGTCGGCACGCTCGGCATCGTCGACGACGACGTCGTCGACGAGTCGAACCTGCAGCGCCAGATCGCGCACTCGACGCAGCGGCTCGGCGATCCGAAGGTGGAGTCCGCGCGCGACACGCTGACCGGGCTCAACCCGGACGTGGAGGTGAAGACGTTCAACGAGCGGCTGAGCTCGGAGAACATCGACCGGATCCTCGCCGAGGGCTGGGACGTGATCGTCGACGGGGCTGACAACTTCCCGACGCGCTACCTCGTCAACGACGCGTCGGTCTGGCATGGAATCCCGGTCGTGCACGGATCGATCTACCGCTTCGAGGGCCAGGCGACCGTCTTCCAGCCGGGGGAGGGCCCGTGCTACCGCTGCCTCTTCCCCACTCCGCCGCCGCCGGAGCTCGCGCCGTCGTGCGCGGAGGGCGGCGTGCTCGGCGTGCTGCCGGGTGTGATCGGATCGCTGCAGGCGAACGAGACGATCAAGCTGCTGACGGGGATCGGCGAGCCGCTCGTCGGTCGGCTGCTGCTCTTCGACGCGCTCAGCGCGACCTTCACCGAGGTGGCCCTCCGCCGCGACCCCGACTGCCCCGTCTGCGGCGAGCACCCGACCGTGACCGAGTACGTCGACTACGCGGAGTTCTGCGCCGCACGATGAGCGTCGTCCGCATCCCACCCACGCTCCGAACGGACACCGGCGGCGAGCGCGAGGTGATCGCCGAGGGCGAGACCGTGCGCGACCTGCTCGACGACCTGATGGCACGCTTCCCGACGCTCGACGGCAAGCTCGAGTACGCGAACGTGTACGTCGGCGGCGAGGACATCCGCACCCGTGACGGCTTCGAGACGCCGGTCTCGGCGGGCGACACCGTGATCCTCCTGCCTGCAATGGCCGGCGGCTCATCCGCAGAAAATGCTCCGCATTTTCCGCGGGGCTAGCTTGCGCAACCAGTCGGTCGTCGCGAGCTCGCTTCTCGATCTCGTCGGTGGGACTCCGCTGGTCGAGTTGAAGCCGGAAGGTGCGGTTCGGCTCTACGCAAAGCTCGAGGGACAGAACCCGACGGGCTCGATCAAGGACCGCATCGCGAAGGCAATGATCGAGGCCGCCGAGGCCGCCGGGGAGCTCGAGCCCGGCCGGGAGCTGCTCGAGCCGACGAGCGGCAACACCGGCATCTCGCTCGCGCTCGTCGCGAAGCTCAAGGGCTACAAGCTCACGTGCGTGATGCCTGCGAACGCGACCGAGGAGCGCCGCCGGCTGCTCCGTCTCTACGGCGCGGAGATCATCGAGTCGCCGGGCGAGGAGGGCTCGAACGGGGCGGTGCGCGTCGCGCTCGAGCTCGCCGAACGCGAGCCGAGGTACTTCATGCCGTTCCAGTACGCCAACGAGGCGAACCCGCGCGCGCACTACGAGGGAACGGGCGCGGAGATCGCCGAGGCGCTCGACCGCGTCGACGTGCTCGTCGCGGGGCTCGGCACCGGCGG
>JBDTVA010000051.1:0-7707 GCA_040007455.1 Actinomycetota bacterium
CCCCGACCGCTTGGCACCTAAAGGCGGGCGTTTCGCGCCCGCTGAAGCGTCACCAGCCTGTCCCTAGTTCACCAGCACGTAGAACGCGCGGTCGGCTGCGACGCCGGCCGAGTCCGACGTGTGGATCTCGACTTCCTTGCCCGACGGGCAGTTGGTGAGCAGCGTCGAGCCGCGGATCTCGCCCGAGGCGCCACCGGAGTCGAGCGTGCCGATGACGTTCACCGCGCCGCCCTCGATGTCGATGCAGTAGACACCGGCAGCCGGCTTCGAGACGCCGGCGTCGGTGATCCCGCGCGCACGCGGGTCGTCGACGTCGCCGCCCGAGAGCACGCGGGCGTACGCCTTCGCCGCACCGGCAGGGCCGGTCGGGCCGGCGGGGCCCGCAGGACCGGCGGCGCCGACAGCACCGGCGGGGCCGACGGCTCCGCGCGGGATCTGACCCGACTTGAAGTCCTTGGCGAGCAGCGAGCGATCCTTCACGTGGATCGACGTGATGCTGTTGCGAGCGATCTTCACAGCCGCGTACCCGGTCCCGCTCAACGCGACGAACAACGCGATCATCGCGATCACGAGCGCAGGCGACGGCAGTTTCTTGATGCGTGACAAGTCAAACCTCCTAGTTGGCCTGTTGCTTCTACCCGCGGAAGCCGCAGGCACAAGCCCCTGTGCGGAGTCCTTACGAAATGCGTATGTCCCGCTAACGCGTCAATCCGCGGGCGAAACGGCCTCCGCCGATCACTCGTTCCGCGTTTCCTCCGGCGCGCTCGCGGAGCTCTCGGTCCGAGGTGACCAGCCAGTAGGGAGCGTGCGAGGGCGCCTCGCGGGCGATCCAGTCGTCGGCGATCTCTCGGCCGGTGCCGACGACGTCGTCGGCCTCGACCGGTGCGCGCCCGTCGAAGACGACGAGCGGCTGCACGTCGTGCCGCTTCGCCCAGTCTCGGACGAGCTCCACGAGCCGCTCGGAGGGGATGTTCGGCCAGAGCGACCGCTGGACGTTGCGGCCGTCGACGATCAGGGTCGTGGCCATCGACCGAAGTTAACGGAGCCTCAATACCACGTGCGCGCCTCAGCGCTATAACCGGATCGTGGGGGACAGGCGCTTCCCGCTCCGTGTCGGAGTGCTCCTGGCCGCCGGCCTCGTCGGCGGCCTCGCCTCGCTCGCCGTGGCGTCGGCGGTCGGCGTGCTCGGCGGCTCGACGACGATCCGCGAGGTCGCGCCGGAGGCGGACCGGACGCCGGTGGTCTTCGCGCAGAGCGGCGGCCTCACGTACGGCGATATCTACGCGGCCTACGCGAGCGGCGTCGTGCAGGTCGAGGCGACCGGACCGCTCGCGTCCGATCCGTTCGATCCGTTCCCGCGGAGGACCCGCTCGCTCGGCTCCGGCTTCGTGATCGAGAAGTCGGGTCACATCGTGACGAACTTCCACGTCGTGGAAGGCGCCGAAATCGTCACGGTCAGCTTCTCGAACGACGAGTCGGTGCGCGCAAAGGTCGTCGGCATCGACCCGACGACCGACCTCGCCGTGCTGAAGGTGAACACGCCGCCGCGTGGGCTCACGCCGCTCCGGCTCGGCAGGTCGAGTTCGGTCCGGGTCGGTGACGAGGTGGTCGCGATCGGCAACCCGTTTGGCTACGAACGCTCGATGACAGCCGGGATCGTCAGCGCGATCGGGCGCGTGCTCGAGGCGCCGAACGACCTCGCGATCGACAACGCGATCCAGACGGACGCCCCGATCAACCCGGGCAACTCGGGCGGCCCGCTTCTGAATGCGCTCGGTCAGGTGATTGGCGTGAACACCCAGATCACGACCGGCGGCGCGTCGGACGGCAGCGTCGGCGTCGGCTTCGCGATCCCGGTCGACACCGTTCGTAGCGTGACCGCGCAGATCATCCGCGTCGGCAAGGTCGAGCACGCGTTCTTCGGCATCGAGGCGACGCCGCTGACCGACGACATCGCCCGCCTGTTCCGGCTTCCGGAGCAAGCGCGGCGAGGGCTCGTGATCGACTCCGTCGTCCCGGACAGCGCTGCGGACAAGGCGGGGCTTCGCGCCGGCACCCGCACGGTGATCGTCGGCGGCGAGAGCTGGCGGCTGGGCGGCGACATCATCGTTGCCGTCGAGGGAGCGGCAGTGACGACGCCCGAGCGGCTGCGCTCGATCCTTGCACGCAAGCGTCCGGGGGACGAGCTCGAGGTCGAGGTCTATCGCGCAGACCGCCGCCTCACGGTGACCGTCAAGCTCGGCCGCGCGCCCGCCGCCGAATAGGTTTCCCGGCATCGAGCATTCGTTCGGCCAGAGCGCGCCCTTCTCCGTGGGCGTCGAGGAGGAGTTGCTGCTCGTCGACGAGCGGACGCTCCTCCCCGTCGCCGCGTCGTCGCGCGTGCTCGAGCGGGCGGGGGAGGGCGTCAAGCACGAGCTGCTCGCGTCGTTCGTCGAGACCGCGACCGACGTCTGCGAGTCGCCGCGCGAGGCCGCCGAGCAGGTCTGGGGACTCCGGCGTCGCGTCTTCGACGCCTGCGAGGCCGAGGGCCTGCGCGCACTCGCGATCGGGTCGCACCCGTTCGCGACCCCGGAGGACACGCCCGTCGTCGAGAACCCGGACTACCTCGAGTTCGCAGCAGCGGCGGGGCCGGTCGCGCGCCGCCAGGGCGTCTGCGGCCTCCACGTGCACGTCGGGATGCCCGACCCGGAGACGTGCCTGCGCGCGCACGAGGGCGTGCTTCCGTGGCTGCCCGTCGTGCTCGCCGTCTCCGCGAACTCGCCGTGGTTTCGCGGCCAGGCGACCGGGCTGCTCTCCACCCGCGCCGAGGTGCTCGCAACGCTGCCGCGGTCCGGCGTGCCGCCCGCGTTCGGGTCGTGGGTCGGCTGGGTGCACACGATGGAGCGCTGGCAACGCGCCGGTGTCCTGACGAAGCCGACACAGACCTGGTGGGACGTGCGGATGCATCCTGCGCTCGGAACGCTGGAGCTGCGTGCGCCCGACCAGCCCACCGATCCGCGGCTGGCGGGCGCGCTCGTCGCGCTCCTGCACGCGCTCGGGGTGTGGGCCGCCGAAAACGGGGACGGCCGCACTGCATCGCGGGCGGACGCCCACACCAACCGCTTCTTCGCGTCGCGCTTCGGCCCCCGGGCGCAGCTGATCCACCCGAATGAGGACCGCCTCGTGTCGGCGACCGAGCTGTTCGCCGAGCTTCGCGAGCTCGTGGCGCCCCACGCCGACCTCGAGCTCCTGAAGCCGCTCGACGGGGTCTCCTGCGAGGCCGATCTCCAGCTCGCAGCGGGCGATCCATACGCGGCCTGCGCCGACGCGGTCGAGCGCTCGCTAGCATCGCCCGGGTGACGACCGAGACCATCCAGGTCGCAGGCGTTCGCTGCGAGCGCTGCGTGATGCGCCTCGGTGAGGCGCTCCAGGGACACGACGGCCTCGAGGCCGCCAACGCGAACCTGCTGGGCGAGGTGACGTTGACCTGGGACGAGTCGCGCACGTCGCGTGACGACCTCGTCAGGGTCCTGAGTGGGTCAGGGTTCGCTCCGCGCGAGGCCTGATGTCCGAGACCGACACCGAGGGGCGGCGCATCGCCAATGAGGCGCGCGACCGCGTGCGCTTCGAGGAGGAGGCGCTCGGCCTCTCCGACCAGGTCTTCCGGGTCGCCCGCGGTCTCGTCAACTCCCGCGAGGAGGCAGAGGACCTCGTCCAGCAGACCTACGAGCGGGCCTTCCGGAGCTGGCGCTCCTTCACGCCCGGGACGAACCTCCGAGCCTGGCTGCTCCGGATCCTCACGAACCTGAACATCGACCGGGCACGCCGCGTTCAGCGCCGGCCGCAGACCCAGCCGATGGAGGAAGGCGACTACTTCCTCTACAACAAGCTCGAGGAGTCGGCCGGGCGGCCCCTGGAAGAAGAACGAGTGGTCGAGCGTTTAAGCCAAGATGACGTGGTCGGAGCCCTCTCGGCTGTCCCGCACGACTTCCGCGACGTTCTGGTGCTCGTCGACATCGGCGACTTCTCGTACCAGGACGCCGCGCAGATCCTCGACATCCCGATCGGTACAGTGATGTCACGCTTGCATCGAGCACGGCGCGTGCTGAAGCAGGAGCTTGCAGATCGCGCCGTCGAGGTCACATGATGGATCCCTGCGATCACTGCGAAGAGGTCATGCAGCCGTTCCTCGACCGGTCGCTGTCGCTTGAAGAACAGGTGTCCGTCGAGACGCACCTCGAGACGTGCCCCTGGTGCAGCACGCGGTTCCGCTTCGAGCAGGAGCTCCGCGGTTACGTCAGAGTCGCGTGCAGCGAGGAGATGTCGCCTGGCCTCAAGTCCAAGCTTGCGGCGCTCCGCACTCCGCTTCTCTGATTACGCGGGGCCGCGGTGCGGCCCGACGATCACGACGAGCCGTTTTCGGTTGTCGCCGCCCGGCAGGGGACGGGTCCCGACGCCGAGCTGGCGTGCGAGCCGTTCGGCGACGTCGTAGCCGCCGCGTTCGTAGTACACGGCGGTCTGCGGGTAGTCGAAGCGGTTCGCGCGACGCACGCGGGCGATGTGGTACCCGAGCGCACCGACGCGTGACGCGATCTGACGCGTGAAGACGATGTCGCCGTTGCCGTTGAGCACGTCGACATCGATCTGCCACGGCTTGGGCAGCGCCGCCTCGGCTGCAAACCGGGACGCCTGTGCTTCGCGCGCGCGCTGCTCGGCGTGACCCGGGAGGACGAAGGCGGCTGTGAGCGCCACCGCAGCCGCGGCCACTCCCGCGAGCACCGCGAGACGGGTGCGCGGGTTGGCGCTGAAGGGGCGCGGTCCGACGCGGAGGCCTGCGATCTCGCGGGCCTCGTGGTGATCGATCTGGAGCGCTGTCGCGTACAGCATCAGCGCGAGCAACGCGTCGTCGGGGGACCGGAAGCGGTACACGCGGCCCTCCTCGAGCCACGAGACCTCGTCCTCCGTCAAGCCGGCCTTGGCGGCGGCTTCGCGGACCGGCAGTTGTCGCTGCAAACGTGCTTGCGCGAGGGGCGAGCGCTTGTGGTCGAGTGCGGCTGCGAGCTCCATCGGGGTGTCTCGTTTCGTCGGCTAGCGGGGTTCTTCCTCCCATTCATCGGCTGAATCGACGTCTCCTGGAGACCCGAGGTCGTCGCAGGGGACGAGCACCGGCTCCAGTGCACGGGCGCCCTCGTCCGGCACGCTGCTCCACGCAGCGCGAGCGAGCAGGACCGGGTGGCCGCGGTCGCCGCCGTAGCTCGCGGCCAGGATCTCGGCGCCGGTTTCGTGCCAGGTGGCGACGACGCGGTCGATCGCGGCGGGCGCGAGGCGAGGCCCGTCGGCGAGGACGACGACCGCGGCCTCGACCTCCGGGGCGAGCGCTTGGAGGCCGCAGCGAAGCGACGCGCCCGGCCCGCGCTCCCAGTCGTCGCACTCGACGACGCGAACGTCGGTCTCGAGTGCGTGTGCGCCGGCGACGACGACGATCTCGTCGATACCGCTCGCGCGCACGCGCTCGAGCACGAGCGGCAGGAGCAGTCGCTGCTTGGGCGCGCCGAACCTGCGTGCAGCTCCGGCTGCGAGCACGACAGCCGCGACCATCAGCCGGCTCGACGGATCTCGACGGACTCGACGACGATGGGGACGGTCGGCAGCTGGGTGGTGGAGTCGCCGAGCGCCCCGATGCGTGCGACGGCGTCGAATCCGGAGGTGACCTCGCCGATCACGGCGTAATCGGCGGGGAGCTGGATCTCGTCACTGGTGACGACGAAGAACTGGCTGCCCGCGGCGCCGCGCGGCTCCGCTGCCGTCTTGGCCATCGCGACGATCCCGAGCGTGTACTGCGTGTCGCTCGCCGGTGTGTCCACGGTCGTGTAGCCGGGACCGCCGGTGCCGGTCGCCGTCGGGTCACCGCCCTGAATCACGAACCCCGGGACGATCCGGTGGAAGGTCGTGCCGTCGAAGTAGCCGTCGCTCGCGAGTGCCGCGAACGACGCGGCCGCATGTGGCGATCGGTCGGGGTCGAGTGTGATCGTGAACTCGCCGCAGTTCGTCCGCACGACCGCAGTGTGCGTGAGGTCGGGATCCAGCTCGACCGACGGAGCCTGCCGCGGTTCCGGCTCACGTGGTTCCGGCGCGTCGACCGCCGTGCAGCCAGGCGCGCTCTGGCTCGACGTCTCATCGTTCCCGCCGCCGCAGCCCCCGGCGAGCAGCGCGACCACGAGCAGTGCGGGGGAGCCTCAGGTGCAACCGGCCAGCGAGCGCCAGATCGACGTCACGTCTGCGACGTACGTGAGCGTCTCGTCGCTCGGCGCGCCGCCCGCGTTCGCCACTGCGGTCGGCCCGGCGTTGTACGCGGCAAGCGCGAGGTCGCTCGAGGGAAAGCGGTCGTACTGGAGGCGGAGGTACCGCGCGCCGGCGAGGACGTTCTGCGTCGGATGTTCGACGTCGAGCTCGAGCTCTGCGGCCGTGGTCGGCAGCACCTGGAGCAAGCCGCGGGCACCCGCGCTCGAGGTCGCCTCCGACCTGAACTCGGACTCCACGCGCGCGACGGCGGTCAGCAGCGAGAGCGGGAGTCGGGTCTCACGCGCCGCGTCGGCGAAGGCCTTCCGAAACCGCGTTGGGATCGGGCAGCGTGGGCCGGTGGCCGCAGTCGCCGGAATCGCGGGGATGTGCGCGATCGGCGCGGACGGTTTTCCCGCCCGTGCGCTGGATACGGTCACCGCGCCGAAACCGCAGGCGAGCGCGATGACGAGGAGGGAGGCCAGCCGCCGCGCCACGAGGTCGGGATGCTAGCGCGTGACCGAAGCGGTCGCCCGGCGCCCGAGCGCCTGGGCGAGCTCGACCTTGTACGCGTTGCCGGGCAGTGGCTCGGCCGCCTCGAGCGCGTCGAGCGACTCGAGCGCCCAGGGGATCGGGGCCACCCCGGCGAGGGCGAGGCGCACGCCGTCCTCGTAGCGCGCGGCTGCAACGCCGACGAGAGCGAACGCCCACCGCTTGCGGTCCATCGCCTTCAGGTACGTGCTCGCAAGCGGCGGTTCGAACTCGAGCTCGAGGATCAACTCGCCGTCCTCGAGGGTCGTCAGGCTTCGGTTCTCCGGCGTCGGGAGACGATAGAGGAGGTCGAGCGGGAGCTCGCGACGGTCGGTCCGGACCCGTGCGCCGAGCGCGAGGAGCGCGGCCGCCGGGTCCGACGGATGCGCCGAGGCGCAGAAGTCGTTCGCGAAGATCGCGTGCTCACGGTGCTGTCCGGCTCGTGCGTGGCAGACGTCCCCGCCGTGCAATCGGCATGGAAACTGCAGGCGCCAGTACCAGCAGCGGGTCGACTGCAGCAGGTTGCCGCCGATCGTCCCCATGTTCCGGAGCTGCGGCGAGGCCGCGAGCCGGCAGGCCTCGCGCAGTGCCTCGGGGATCCCCGCATCGTGCTCGAGCTCGGCGAGCGTCGTGCCCGCTCCGATCGTCGTCCCTTTGACGCCACGAGGCACGACGTCCGTGATCTGGACGAGCCGCTCGGCGTGGACGAGCCCGTCGCGGAGCTGCGGTACGAGCTCCGTACCTCCTGCCAGCGCCTGGTCTCCTGGTTCGCGGCCGAGCGCCGCGAGCTCCTCGAGCGAGCTAGGCCGAACCAGCTGCAACTCGCCCTCGCTCTCGTGCTTCACGCAGGGCCTGCAAGATCTCCTCGCGCGTGATCGGCAGCGACGTCACGTCGGCGCCGGTCGCGTCGCGGATCGC
>JBDTVA010000052.1:0-7671 GCA_040007455.1 Actinomycetota bacterium
GCGCGTTGTCGAGCGTCGGCGGCTCGCCGGGGCGCTGCTTCTTGAAGACCTCGATCAGAGCCTGGTCCTCGGTCTGCGCCGGGTCCTTCTCGAGCGTGTTCACGATGAACATCGAGTTGTCGAACAGCTTGAGGAGCGCCTCGTTCGTCGAGGTGTCGATTGCCACCCCGGTCGTCGGGTCCTCTGCGGGGAGCGCGCGGAGCAGGGTGGTGATCGGAAGCTTCCGCTTCCGGTCGATCCGTGCGAAGACGATCCCCTTCTTGTCGATCTCGAGCTCGAGCCACGACCCGCGCGACGGCATGAGGTTCGCCGTGAAGACCTGCTTCGTCGGGTCCTTGGGCTCCATCAGGTAGGCGCCCGGGCTCCGGACGAGCTGCGTGACGATCACGCGCTCGGTGCCATTGATGATGAAGGTGCCCCATTCGGTCATCATCGGGAAGTCCCCCATGAAGACCGTCTGCTCGCGGATCTCGCCCGTCTCCTTGTTCACGAAGCGGACGGTCATCGAGAGCGGAGCCTGGTACGTCATGTCCTTCTCCCGGCACTCGGTGATCGAGACCGGCGGCTCGCCAAAGCGGTACTCCCCGAACTCGACAGCCAGGGTGCCCGTGTAGTCCTCGATCGGCGAGATGTCGTCGATCGTCTCGCGGAGACCCTCGTCCAGGAACCAGTCGAAGCTGGCCTTCTGGATGTCGATGAGGTTGGGGAGGTCGAGGACGTGCTTGAGGCGAGAAAAATTCTTGCGCGCGCGAGGCGCAGTGACCCGAGTGGTCAAAGTGCGAACAGCCTCCCTTGGAGAAACGGCGTGGTGATGGGCGGACGGACGGACGAACGAGCGGAAACGGCGCGGAACCGCTCAGGGTACCGAAGTACCCCCTCCATGCGCAAGGGATTCCGGACGGGTTCGCCGTCGGCGGTGAACGGATGGTAGCGCGAGTCCTGCCGAATTGCCAGAGAGCGCGCCAGAGGCCCCGATCGGGGCCTCTGGCGGAGAGGTTCGAGGCGGCTGAGAGCTAGGGCGCCGTGGTGGTAGCGGTGGAGGTCGTCCCTCCGCTGCCGGCCGCGGCACAGCTTCCTGCGCCCTTCGACTTCCCGGTGGTGGTCGTACCGGTCGAGGCGGTCGAGGCCGTGCTCGCCGTGGACGTCGTCCCAGTCGAGCCGGGCTCGGCCTCGAGGGCGCGGTCGCCGTGCGCCTTGTGCGCCGGCCACGCCTTCTTGTTGATCCGCATCTTGACCCACTTGCCGCTGCCGGTCCTGTGGCAGATCCAGAGCTTCTTGGCGGAGTGCTTGTCCGTCGTGGTTCCGGTGGTGCCGGTCGTCGAAACCGACGCTGGCTTGTTCTTGCCCTTGCCCGGGGGCGGTCCCTTGGCGACCGCCACGGACGCAGCGATTCCGGCCAGGAACAGGGCTGTGATCACGAGTGCTTTGAGCTTCACGGGTACAGGTCTCCTCGGGGTTCTTGGGGGTTACGCCCAACTAGATGCTTCGGCGTCCGGGAACCTGCGCTCTACCTCGGTCGATCCCTGAAACGAGGGAGGGCGCCCGTGGGCGCCCTCCCGGAACCGGCTGTCAACCGCAATCGAGGCTACTTGACCTCGACGGTCGCCCCGGCCTCCTCGAGCTGGGCCTTGATCGAGTCGGCCTCCTCGCGGGGCACACCCTCCTTGACTGCCTTGGGGGCGCTGTCCACCACGTCCTTGGCCTCCTTGAGGCCGAGGCCCGTGATCGCGCGGACGACCTTGATCACGCCGATCTTCTGCTGGCCGGCCTCGGTCAGCACGACGTCGAAGGCGCTCTGCTCCTCCGCTGCCGCCGCGTCGCCGCCGCCTGCCGGAGCGGCGACCGCGACCGGCGCTGCGGCCGTCACGCCCCACTCCTCTTCGATCTTGTTCTTCAGCTCGACGAGCTCCAGGACGGTCATCTTCCCGAGCTCGCCGAAGACGGTGTCGACACCGCTAGCCATCGGTCTCCTCCTTTTCCGCATCGGAAGCTGTCGCTTCCGATGCGGGTTCGTCTGTGGTTTCTGTGGCCGGCTCTTCCTCGACGGCGGCCGGTGCCGCCGCTTCGGTTTGGCCAGACGTCTCCGGCGCTGCCGTCTCGCCGCCGAGTTGCTCGATGCGGGCGTCGATCAGCCCGACGAGGTTCTGGAGCGGCGCGTTGAAGAGCCCGACGATCGCGTAGAGCGGCGCGGCGATCGCCCCCAGCACCTGACTGCGAAGCTGGTCGAGCGGGGGCAGCTTGGCGAGGCTCTCGATGTCGTCAGCCGTGATCGGGCGGCCGTCGAGGATGCCTCCGCGAACCGCGAGCACCTTCGTCTCGCGGGAGGTCGCGCCAATCGCTTTGGCAACAGCGACTGGGTCGCCGTCGGCCTCGAGGAACGCGATCGCGGTCGGGCCCTCGAGCAGCGCGAGCAGCGCGTCGGCGCCCGCGGCCTCGGCCGCGCGGCGGGTCAGCGTGTTCTTCACGACGGTGAACTTCGCCCCGTGCTTGAGCAGCTCGGAGCGGAGGTCGTCGATCTGGGGCATCGTCAGCCCGCGGTAATCCGCGACGATCAGCGTCTCGCTCGACTTGAGCCGATCGGTCAGGTCTGCGACGACCTTCTGCTTGTCCTCTTTCTGCAATGTCATTCCCTCCGGAATGACTAGGCCCGCCGGAGGCGGGCCAGGACGAGCGCCGATGCGCCCGGACGAGCCCCACCTCGACTGGACTTCTGCCTCGCGGCTGCCAGTGGTCTTCGGCGGTCTAGTCGGTTACGACGTAACTGTAGCGACCTCGCTCGAGGAGTTCGCCTCGGCGAACTCCTCCAGGATCCCTCGCGTGCGCGCGGGGTCGACCTTGATCCCAGGGCTCATCGTGGCGGCGAGGGTGATCCCCTTGATGTAGCGGCCCTTGGCCGCGGACGGCTTTGCCCGCACGATCTCCTCGACAAGCGCGGCGTAGTTCTCGACGAGCTCGCGCTCGCCGAAGCTCTTCTTGCCGATCGCGACGTGCACGTTCGCGCCGCGGTCGGTCCGGTACTCGAGCTTGCCGGCTTTCGCGTCGCGGACGGCCTTGCCGACGTCCATCGTCACCGTGCCGGTCTTCGGGTTCGGCATCAGCCCGCGCGGGCCGAGCACGCGACCGAGCCGGCCGACGACGCCCATCTGGTCCGGCGTGGCGATCGCGACGTCGAAGTCGATCGTTCCCTCCTCGATCGTCTTCGCGAGGTCGGCGGTGCCGATCAGGTCGGCGCCGGCCTCCTGCGCCTCGCGAGCCTTGTCTCCCTCGGCGAACACGGCGACGCGGGTCTCGCGGCCGGTTCCGTGCGGGAGCATCAGCGTGCCGCGGAGCTGCTGGTCGGCGTGCCGGACGTTCAGACCGAGGCGGAAGTGCGCCTCGACCGTCTCGTCGAACTTGATCCCGTCGAAGGTCTTCAGCACCTTGACGGCCTCGACCGGCGAGTACAGCTTCTCGCGGTCGATCGCGGCCCGCCACGCGCGATAGAGCTTTCCGTGCTTGGCCACTATCTCTCCACCTCCACGCCCATCGAGCGCGCCGTGCCGGCGATCACGAGCATCGCCTGGTCGACGTCGCGCGCGTTCAGGTCTTCCATCTTGGCTTCCGCGATCGAGCGGAGCTGGGCCTTCGTCAGGCGCCCGACCTTCTCGCGATTCGGCTCGCCCGAGCCCTTCTCGATCCGCAGCGCCTCCTTGATCAGGACGGCGGCCGGCGGCGTCTTCGTGATGAAGGTGAACGAGCGGTCCTCGAAGACGGTGATCTCGACCGGGGTGATCCGGCCGTTCTGGTCGGCGGTCTGCGCGTTGAACGCCTTGCAGAACTCCATGATGTTGACCCCGTGCTGGCCGAGCGCGGGGCCGACCGGCGGGGCGGGGTTCGCCTGACCGCCCGGGATCTGGAGCTTGATCGTCGTGAGGACCTTTTTGGCCATCAGTCGATCTTCTTTACTTGGTCGAAGCCGAGCTCGACGGGGACCTGGCGCTCGAAGATGTCGACGAGCACCTTCAGCTTCTGCTGGTCGGGGTTGACGTCGACGATCTCGCCGTCGAAGTCGCTGAGCGGGCCGGAGGTGACCTTCACCTGCTCGCCGAGGATGAACTCGACGAGGGTGCGCGCGCGCTCGGCGGTCGAGGCGCCCGTGTGCAGGATGCGGTCGACCTCGGGCTGCGAGAGCGGGATCGGCTTGCTGCCGGCGCCGACGAACCCGGTCACGCCCGGCGTGTTCTTCACGACCGTCCAGGCGTCGTCGTTCAAGTCCATGTTCACGAGCACGTAGCCCGGGAGCACACGCTTCTCGGCCTGCACCTTCTGGCCGTCCTTCGTCTCGATCACCTGCTCGGTCGGTACGACGACGCGCCGGAAGCGCGGACGCTGGTTCATCGAGTCGATCCGGTGCTCGAGGTTGGCCTTCACCTTGTTCTCGTGGCCCGAGTACGTGTTGATGACGTACCAGCGGAACATCAGCGGTCACGCTCCGTCCGGATCGTGTTCCCGACCGGCGAAACGCAAGCCGGGCAAGGACGCAGGGAGTGTTCGTAGCCGGAGGCTATGGGCGCGACCGAGGACGCGGCCCGGCGCGGCTTTGCAGCCGCAGCGGGGACGCGAGACGGGCGGAACGGGGCCGCCATTAGAGGATCGTCTCCACGACGCGCTGCCAGACCAGGTCGTTGATCCAGAGGTAGGCGCCCGTGATCGCGCAGGCGATGATCACGACGACCGAGCCCGTCGTCACCTGGCGTTGGTCGGGCCACTCGACCTTGCGGAGCTCGGCGATCGACTCGCGGATGAAGGAGCCGCGCTGGGCCTCGCGCCGGCCGGTCTGCCCGCGCTGGGTCTGCGCGGCCGGGCGCACCTGCGCCTGGCGCGAGCGGGCGCGCTGCGAGAAGGACTGGTCGCCGCTCCCCGCGGCCGAGCCGGCGGCGGGCGCGGCTGCGCCCTGGGCGCGCCGCTGGGCGCGCCGCTGCGCGCGAGAAGCCATCAGCGGGTCTCCCGGTGGGGCGTGTGCTTGCTGCACCAGCGGCAGTACTTCTTGAACTCGATCCGGTCGGGATCGTTCCGCTTCGACTTCATCGTCTGATAGTTCCGTCGCTTGCACTCGGTGCAGGCGAGGGTGATCCCGACTCGTACTCCAGTGGCCATGTGATCTCTCTCTGAGGGCGCGGAAAACCAGGGCTACCGCCCCGCGAATCGCGCATGGTAGCGAAAGCTCGCCGCCATGACGGGCTTCGCCCGGCATCGCCCGCTCTGGCTCGGGAAGCCGAGGAAGTCGTCATGGCGCCGAAGGCGCCGGACTTCCGAGGCTCAATAGCGGCGGGTGGATTCGAACCACCGACCTACGGGTTATGAGTCCGTCGCTCTAACCACTGAGCTACGCCGCCGAGCGGGGCCGATTCTAGCCGGAGCCTCCTGGACCGGAGCTCACGACGAGGGAGACCGTCGATGCGGCCGCCAGCAAACCCCACATGCGCCGAGCGTATCGCCCCCTCTACTGGATCAACGTCACCACGACCGGGCACGGTGCGTGCGTCGCCACCCAGGTAGCGAGCCCTAGCTCGAGCGGGCGTGTGCTCGGATCGCACGCGAGAAGAGGTCGGTCAGCTCCAGCGCGCCGTCGACGCTGAGGTGCTGGGCGTCGCGGTAGATCGGGATCCCGGCACGCGACGAGACGCAAAGCCGGTCCGGACACAGGACGTCGGTCAGATCCAGAGCGCGCGCCGTCGGCGCGCCGGTCACGGCTTCGCGTTCGACCCGGATCGCACGCGCGAGCCGCTCGTCGGCCGCGTCGCGCGGAGCAGACGACCCGCAGCGCTCCAGCAGGATGCGCAGCACGGCGCACTGTTCCGGCATCGGCGGAACCGAAGGAACCGGATGCACGAGCAGAACCGGCACGCCTGCGGCGTCCAGTCTTTCGAGCATCGCGCTGAGCGCGCGCTGCCAGAGTCGCGCCTTCGCCGCCGGGTCGTGCGTCATCAGGCCGCCACTCGCCGCGAGGCCGATCGACGAGTCCTCCAGGTACTTATCGGTTCGAGCCGCGATGACGACGAGGCTCGGTCGACTCGAGATCAGCCGCTGCAACGTCTGCAAACCGAAGCCCGGGCATGCTCCGAGCTCCCCGCTGACGCGCTCGACTCGAAGACCGACCGGTGGGCAGGACGAGTACGTCGTCACCGTGAAGTCGAGCCCTGCTCGGTTCGCCGCGCGAGCAACCGGCTCGGTGAACTGGCCCGCGTTCGAGTCGCCGTAGAGGACGACGTTCCCAACCGAGCCCGGGACCGACCACGTGCAGCGCCGGACGTCGACGGTCGCCGAGCGGTCGCAGCCTCTGACGACGTCGGCGTGCAGCGCCGCGCCGCGCTTCCACGTTTCCATTTGGCCGGTTCGGCCCAGGGCGCCCGTCGCGAGCAGCAACGCTCCGGACGCGAGGACCGGGATGCCGACGCACGCAGCGGCCAGAACGACGACGCGCCGCCCGACGAGCCTCGGGTTGAACCGCGTCGGATTCTCGACGTAGCGATACGACAGCCAGGCGGGCACGACCGAAACGACCGCGGCGAAGGGTGCCGCCCAGCGCGCGCCGGGCCACAAGGCACCCGCGAACACGATCAACGGCCAGTGCCAGAGATAAAGACTGTAGGACCGGTCGCCGACCCACACCACCGGTCGCAGGGACAACGCGCGACCGACACCGAGTGTCGCTCCGCAGCCCGCAGCGAGCAACACGCAGCTGCCGAGCACCGGCAGCAGCTCGTTCGCCTCGGCGCGTCCGGCGGCGAGACCGACCGCCGCGATCCCGCCGATGCCGAGGACGGCACGCGCGCTCGGCGAAAGACGCACGGCGAGCGGGGCCAGAAGGGCGACCAACGCTCCAGCGCCGAACTCCCAGGCGCGCGCAGGCGCTGCGTAGAACGCGAGCCGACCCGCGAAGTCCGCGTCGGCGACGAGACCGCCGCCGGAGAGAAGAAAGGAGATCGCGAGCGAGCACACGCAGGTTGCGAGCACGCCGGCCGTCACGACCGCGCGCGACAGGCGCAGGCGCCTGCCCGCGTACCAGCCGACGAGGAGCACGACCGGAAAGAAGAGGTAGAACTGCTCCTCGACGGCGAGCGTCCACGTGTGCAGAAACGGGTCGAGCGACGCGCCGACGTCGAAGTAGCCGGCCTGCCGGTTCGACAGCTCGATGTTCGCGCCGAACAGCGACGCCGCGATCCCGGTCCGCCCTGTCGCCCACTGCGACGCAGCCGGAGCGGCAAGCGTGGCGAGCAGCGCGACCGAGCCGACCATCACGGCAAGCGCAGGAAGCAGGCGCTTCGCCCGCCGTCCGTAGAAGCGCAGCAGATCGATGGAGCCGGTTCGGTCCAGCTCCGTCAGCAGCATCTGCGTGATCACGAAGCCCGAGATCGCGAAGAAGACGTCGACTCCGATGAACCCGCCGGGGACCGGCAACCCGGCGTGGAAGGCGATCACCAGCAGGACGGCGAGCGCGCGCAGACCCTGGATGTCCCCACGGCGAGCATGCCGCGTGATCTCGCCCCGCTCGCTGTCCGGTGAAGCGCTCGATGTGACCGGTCGAACCGTTTGTGGCCGACGACGCGCCCGTGGAGCCGTCCCGGCAACCATGCCGCGCTACTGGATCAGCGTGAGCATCTTGAACATCGGCAGGTACATCGCGATGAT
>JBDTVA010000053.1:0-7628 GCA_040007455.1 Actinomycetota bacterium
CGGCCGCCACCCCGAGTTCGCGGGGAAGGCGGCCAGCGGCACGGCCGACAAGGTCGCGGCCGGTATTGCCGGCGGACAGACCGATAAGCGCTGATTCGTAGACTGCGCTCAATGAGCAACGACAGCTTCAACGCGCGCGACACGCTCTCGGTCGGAGGAACCGACTACGAGATCTTCCGCCTCGACGCCCTGCAGGACCGCTTCGACGTCGCGCGGCTCCCCTACACCCTCAAGATCCTGCTCGAGAACGCGCTCCGGACCGGGGACGAGCGCGACGTCGAGGCCGTCGCGGGCTGGGACGCGAGCGCCGACCCGAGCCGCGAGATCGCGTTCACGCCGGCGCGCGTGCTGCTTCAGGACTTCACCGGGGTGCCCGCGATCGTCGACCTCGCCGCGATGCGCGACGCGATGCGCGACCTGGGCGGAGACGCCGAGAAGATCAACCCATTGCTGCCGGCCGAGCTCGTGATCGACCACTCGGTGCAGGTCGACGAGTACGCGACCCGCGTCGCGATGCGCCACAACACGGAGCTCGAGTTCGAGCGGAACAAGGAGCGCTACGCGTTCCTGCGCTGGGGGCAGTCGGCGTTCCGCAACTTCAAGGTCGTCCCGCCGAACACCGGCATCGTGCATCAGGTCAACCTCGAGTACCTCGCGCGCGTCGTCGAGACGCGCGACGGTCAGGCATTCCCGGACACGCTCGTCGGGACCGACTCGCACACGACGATGATCAACGGCCTCGGCGTGCTCGGCTGGGGGGTCGGCGGGATCGAGGCCGAGGCCGCGATGCTCGGGGAGCCGGTCTCGATGCTCGTGCCGCAGGTCGTCGGCTTCAAGTTGAAGGGGAAGCTGCCGGAAGGCGCGACCGCCACCGACCTGGTGCTCACGGTGACCGAGATCCTGCGGCGCGTCGGCGTGGTCGGGCGACTCGTCGAGTACTTCGGCGAAGGCCTGCCGTCGCTGCCGCTCGCCGACCGCGCGACGATCGGGAACATGTCGCCGGAGTACGGCGCGACGTGCGGGTTCTTCCCGGTCGACGACGTGACGCTCACCTACCTGCGGCTGACCGGCCGGAGCGAGGAGCGGATCGAGCTCGTCGAGGCGTACTGCAAGGAGAACCTGCTCTGGCACGACCCGACGCACGAGCCGACCTACACGGAGATCGTCGAGCTCGACCTGAGCGAGGTCGTCCCGTCGATCGCAGGACCGCGGCGGCCACAGGACCGCGTCGCGCTCTCCGACGCGAAGAACTCGTTCCTCGGAGCGCTCGAGTCCTTCGGGATCCCGTACGGCGACGCGCACGACGAGCAGGTCGCCGAGACGTTTCCCGCGAGCGACCCGACCGCGGAGCAGCATCCGGCGCACAACGGCGTCGACGAGACGCTGGCGCCTGTGGACGTCCCCGAGACCGTCGTCGCCGTACGGGCCCGGCCGGTACCCGTGACGATGAACGGCGACCACTTCGATCTCGAGCACGGCGCGGTCGTGATCGCTGCAATCACGAGCTGCACGAACACCTCCAATCCGCAGGTGATGATCGGCGCCGGCCTGCTCGCGAAGAAGGCGATCGAGAAGGGCCTGATGCGCAAGCCGTGGGTGAAGTCGAGCCTCGCGCCCGGGTCGAAGGTGGTCACGGAGTACTACGAGCGCGCGGGCCTGACGCCGTACCTCGAGCAGCTCGGCTTCCACACCGTCGGCTACGGCTGCACGACGTGCATCGGCAACTCAGGTCCGCTGCCCGACGTCATCTCCGCGGCCGTCACCGACGGCGAGCTCGTCGTCGCGTCGGTGCTCTCGGGCAACCGCAACTTCGAGGCGCGCATCCACCCCGAGGTGAAGGCGAACTACCTCGCCTCGCCACCGCTCGTGGTCGCCTACGCGCTCGTCGGTCGAATGGACGTCGACCTGACGACCGAGCCGCTCGGGCAGGACCAGAACGGCGAGGACGTCTTCCTCCGCGACATCTGGCCGACCTCGGCGGAGATCCAGACGGCGATCACGGCATCGGTGCACGGAGAGATGTTCCGCAGCACGTACGGGGACGTCTTCGCGGGTGACGACAACTGGCGGGCGCTCGAGATTCCCTCCGGGAATCTCTATCAGTGGGATCCGGACTCGACGTACATCCGACAGCCGACGTATTTCTCAGGCATGCCCCGCGAGCCGGGACGCGTCGAGGACGTCGCCGGCGCACGCTGCCTCGTGATGCTCGGCGACTCGGTGACGACCGACCACATCTCGCCCGCCGGGGCGATCAAGCCCGACTCGCCGGCCGGGAAGTACCTCGTCGAGCACGGCGTCGAGCGCAAGCAGTTCAACTCGTACGGGTCGCGGCGCGGCAACCACGAGGTGATGGTGCGCGGCACGTTCGCGAACGTCCGGCTACGCAACCTGCTCGCGCCGGGGAGCGAGGGCACCGTGACGATCCACGTTCCGAGCGGCGAGGAGACGACCATCTTCGAGGCGTCGGAGCGCTACCTCTCGGAGGGAACGCCGCTGGTCGTGATCGCCGGCCGCGAGTACGGCTCCGGCTCGTCGCGCGACTGGGCCGCGAAGGGCCCGAATCTGCTCGGCGTCCGCGCAGTGATCGCCGAGACCTACGAGCGGATCCACCGCTCGAACCTCCTGATGATGGGGATCCTCCCCCTGCAGTTCCTGGACGGCGAGGGCCGCGAGTCGCTCGGCCTGACCGGACGCGAGGAGTTTTCGATCGAGGGCGTCGAGAACGGCGAGGCGCGCGAGGTGACCGTGCGCGCCGACGGCAAGGAGTTCCGCGCCCGGGTGCGACTGGACACGCCGCGCGAGCGCAAGTATCTGCAGCACGGCGGGATCCTCCGCTACGTGCTGCGGCGTCTGCTGGCTGCGTAACCGAATGCCCGTCTCGACCGTTGTGCCTCTGATGGGCAGGGGTCTCCTCATCGCGCTTCTCGCTGCCGTGGCCCTCGGCACGCTCGCCGTGTCGAGCGGCGCTCGGACACCTGCGGGCCCAGGCGGTACGCCCGCACCGGCCGCGTTTCGGCTCTCGGACGGGTCGGCCGGCTGCGCGTTCGACGGCTCCCGGCTGGCGTGTGCGACGGTCGCGGGGAGGGGCGTCGTGCTCGAAGCGGACGGCAGCTCGCACCCTGCCCCCCGCGCGGTGACCTGGAACGAGGCCACGCCGGTGCTCCGGCGCACGGAGAGCTGGTGGCACGGTGGCTTCTCCTGCCGCGTCGTGGGCGGACTCGTCTGCGAGCGCGGTAGCGGCTCGATCTCCGTCGGTGCCGGCGGCGTCGGCGGCGCTTCCTCCGGCTCGCACTAGTCTCCCCTCGTGAGGCTCGACCGGCGTGAGCTGGCCGGCGCGGTCGCCGATCTCGGCGTCCTCGTGCCGATCGCCGTCGCGCTGATCGTCAAGAACGGGCTCTCGCCCACCGCCGTGCTGCTCCCCGCCGGACTGCTCTACGCCGCGGCGGGGCTCGTCTATCGACTACCCGTCCCGGTTCAGCCATTGAAGGCGTTCGGCGCAATCGCGATCGCACAGGGGCTCAGCACCGACGAGATCGCAGCGGGCGCGCTCCTGATGGGCGCGATCTTCGTCGTGCTCGGTGGCACTCGGCTCCTCGACCTCGCCGCGCGCGCCTTTCCTCGGCCCGTCATCCGTGGCGTGCAGCTCGTTGTCGGCCTGCTCTTCCTGAAGATCGCGTGGGGCCTCGTCACCGATCCGCCCGCGGCCTTCGCCGACGGCGCACTGTCGACGAACGTAGCCGTCGTCCTCGCCGGAGTCGCACTGGTCGCCGCGCTTGCCTTCAAGCGCTACTCGGTCTCGCTCGCCCTGGTCGCGATCGGGGTCGCTGTCGTCGTTGCCAAGGAGAGCGGCGGAGTCGAGCTCGGCCCTTCGACGATCGTGCTGCCGAGCTTCGACGCCGCCACCTTCGCGACCGCCTTCACGGTGCTGGTGCTTCCCCAACTGCCGCTCTCGTTCGCGAACTCGTGTCTCGCCACCGCCGACGCGGCGCGCACGTACTTCGGCGACCGTGCGGCGAAGGTGACGCCGAGCCGGCTGGCGACGAGCTTCGGCTCGGCCGACCTGCTCGCAGGGGCAATCGGCGGGATGCCGGTCTGCCACGGCGCCGGCGGATTGACTGCGCACGTCGCCTTCGGCGCACGAACGGGCGCGGCGCCGGTGGCGATGGGCGTGGCGCTGCTCGGCTTAGCCCTTGGCGTGGGCGCGGGCCTGGCCGAGCTCCTGACCGCGTTCCCGCTGCCGATCCTGGCAGCGCTGCTCGCGAGCGCGGGCGTGTTGCACATCGGCCTGCTCCGCGACCTCGAGGGGGCGCCGAGCTGGGCGCTCGCACTCCTCGTCGGACTCGTCGGATTTTTCGTGCACCTCGCGGTCGCGGTCGCGCTCGGCCTCGCGCTCTGGTGGGGCTTCCGGGGAGCTCGAGCGGCCCGGAGCGCCCGCATTGCTGCGTATGCGCGCTAGGCGAGCACGAGCACCTGGAACGCGACCATCACGGCCATCGAGACCGTGACGGCCGCCGCGACGAAGCGGTCGGAGAGGTCCTCGCGCGCCTCCGGGATCAGCTCGACCGCGACCATCCAGACCATCGCACCGCCGGCGAAGCCGAGTCCCGTCGGAAGTACGGGCTCGAACCACTCGACGAGCAGGAACGCGGGGACAGCCATCAACGGCTGCGGCAGGCTCGAGAACACGCTCCACCCCGCGGCGCGCCAGGCAGTGACACCCCGCGGCACGAGGACGAGGCTGATCGCGAGGCCCTCCGGGATGTTGTGCACGGCGATCGCGGCAGTGATGAACGCCCCAAGCGCCTCGCCGCCGCCGAACGAGACGCCCACGCCGACGCCTTCTGTGAACGAGTGAACCGTCATCACGCTGACGATCACCAGTCCGGCGCGCGCGTCGGCCCCGCGGAGAACGCCGAGGTGCAGATGCTCGTGCTCGTGACCCAGTCGGCGGCGCGTCACTTCGATGAACGCGATCCCGACGAGCGCGCCGAGCACCGTCCTCGCGGCACCGATGCGGGCGCCCTCCCAGAACAGGGCGGCGCTCGCGCCGAGCATGAACCCCGCCGCGATCGAGTTCGAGATCCCGAGCCACGACCGGCTCATCCGTCGAAAGACGAAGAAGGGGAGCGCGCCCAGACCGGTCGCGAGCGCGGTCAGCGACGCGGCCACAAAAACCGTCCAGACGTTCACGCTCACGCGACCAGTATCGGCTCAGCCGTAGACGGCGAGCATGGCAAGCGCACCTAACACGAGCAGCGGCGTCACCAGGGCGGAGGCGAGCGTGGCGACGAGGAACGGCAGGTTCACGAGCGGGAGCAGCGGCGCCCACGGCGTGACGAGCTCACGCGCTCCCGCCGCCGCGCGACCGGTGCGCCAGAGCGGCCGGAGCCAGCGCCCGCGCCGGGCCCGGGAGAGCTGCGCGAGCGAGGCCCGGAGCTCGGCCGCGTCCGCCGGTGCGCTGCGTAGACGCTCGGGCAGCGCGGCTGCCTCCAAGAGCGCGGTCGAGAACAGGAAGAGCACGACGGCCGGGATCGCCGCGAGCACCGCCACGCCGACCTTCCAGCCCTCGTCGTAGAGCGCGAGCACGACGAGAGCCGCAGCGAACGCGCCCGCGTAGGCGAGCCAGCGCGCGATGCGGGCGACGTTCAGGACGACCTTCACGCGAGCCTCCGTACCCGCCTCCATTACAGTCCACGCACCGGGGTGCCTCGACGAGAGGCTGAGATCACACCCGTCGAACCTGATCCGGGTCATGCCGGCGAAGGGAGCCATGGACGACTACACGACGAGTTGGGACATCGAGCCGGTGCCGGAGCGGCTTCGGGTCCTCGGCTTGGTCGACCAGGCCCTGCTCTGGGGGTCGCTCGGCGTCTCGCTGCTCGTGATCGTGGTCGGCGCGCTCCTCGTGCCGGCGCTCTCGCTCCGCGACGCGCTGCTGGCGATCGTGCTCGGCGGACTGATCGGCAACGCGATGCTCGCGAGCGCTGGGGTGATCGGTGCAGACGCGCGCGTTCCCGGGATGGTGTTGATGCGCGCGCCGCTCGGCCGGGTCGGCTCGTACGCGCCGACGGTGCTGAACACGCTCCAGTGCTGGGGCTGGGCGACGTTCGAGCTGATCATCATCGCGGCGGCCGCCGCCGCGCTCTCCGACGAGCTGATCAGCGTCGGTGCGCAGTGGTTCTGGACGCTCGTCTTCGGTGCGGTCGCCGCCTCACTTGCGCTGATGGGGCCCGTGTCCGTCGTGCGGCGCTTCATCCGGCGCTACGCGGTCTACGTCGTGCTCGCGTCGCTCGCGTACCTCAGCTGGTGGTCGTTCTCGGAGGCGGACCTCTCCAAGCTTTGGCACGCGGAGCCCGAGGGCGGCCTCACGCTGTGGATCGGGATGGACCTCGTGATCGCGATCACCGTCTCGTGGGTGCCGCTGATCCCCGACTACACGCGCTTCTCACGCGACCGACGCGCGGCGTGGTGGGGCGCCGGGCTCGGCTACTTCGTCGCGGCGACCTGGATGCTCGTGCTCGGGGTGCTGCTCGTGCTGACGCGAGGGCTCTCGGATCCCGCGGAGCTGCCCGCGGCGGTCGTGGGCGCGGGCCTGGCCGCGGCGCTCGCGGTGCTCGCGATCACCGTCGACGAGACGGACGAGGCCTTCGCGAACATCTACTCGACCGCGGTCTCGCTCCAGAACCTCGTCCCTCGCGTTCCGCAGCGCACACTCGTCGCGCTCGTCTCGATCGCCGCGACGATCGGCGCGCTCGCCTTCGACCTGCGCCGCTACCAGGACTTCCTCTTTCTCCTCGGCGCGTTCTTCGTCCCGCTGCTCGGCGTTCTGCTCGCGCACTGGCTGCTGAACGGTGCGCGGTACTCACGGAGCGACGTCTTCGACGCGCCGGCCTTCCGACCCGCGCTGCTCGCCGCCTGGCTCATCGGCTTCGCGGTCTACCAGTGGCTCCACCCGACCGGCCCCAGCTGGTGGGTCGACGCTGTGGACTCGGTGCGTCCTCCGACCGGCGGGCTCGACGTGATCGGCGTCTCGATCCCGAGCTTCCTCGTAGCGTTCGCCCTCGCCGCCGCTGCGAGCGGGCTCAGCCGGCGAAGACACCCGTCGCGTACATGATCGCGACGCCGGCGAGAAAGCCGCCAAGCACCCAACCGCTGGTCAACCCGCCCGGAGCGCGCGTGCGCAACCACCGCCCGACCTCGACCACGACCTCGAAGGCCGCACCCGCTGCCGCCGCGAAGAACAGCACGCCGAGCACGTCGTAGCGCACGTAGCCCCCGAGCCAGGTGCCGAGGATCGCGGGCGCGCCTGCGATCAGGACCAGCACGGCGAGCCGCGCGAACGACACCCGGCGCTCGTCGGTCGCGGCGGTTGCGATCCCGAGCCCCTCGGTCACGTTGTGGATCATGAAGCCGATGATCAGGAACGAGCCGAGCGCGAGCTCGCCGAACGCGAACGACGTCCCGATCGCGAGCCCCTCCCCGAAGTTGTGCAGGCCGATCCCGATCGCGACGAGCGTCGCCAGCGCGGCGAGCTTGTGCGAGAGATACGTGAGGGTGAGATACGAGACGACGAACCCGAGCAGCACGACACCCGCCCCGCCGAGCGCCGACGGCAGCGCCGCTTG